>NZ_JBFAKG010000037.1:0-94790 GCF_040655595.1 Saccharopolyspora sp. NPDC050389 | reverse complement strand
AACATGGTCATGCTCTGCGGACACCACCACCGCACGCTTCACAACCAAAGATGGGACATCGCCATGCGTGACGGGCGGCCCGAGTTCATCCCACCACCCACAATGGACCCCAGACGAACACCCAGACCAGGCGACACAGCACAACCCACCAGGCACCGCGAACACCTCCGGGAGCTCATCCCCACACCACGGGACCCGGCGGGCGGGCCATGATGCCCAGGTGGGTGTGGTCGTGGTGAGGACGTCGGACGTAGGATGTTCGGGCAACGTCGGTGGTGCTTGATCGGTGGAGGGCTTGATGGCGGGTGGCGGCAGGTTGCTTCAGGACAAGGTCGTCGACCTGATCCTGGAGTCCGGGTTGCCGCCGGGTGCGCCGCTGCCGAGCGAGCCGCAGCTGATGGCGCAGTTCGGCGCTAGTCGCAACTCCATCCGGGAGACGCTGCGGGCGCTGCACACCCTCGGCATCGTGGACATCCGGCACGGGTACGGGACCTTCGTCGGCGAGGCGCCGGTGAGCGCGCTGCTTCCCGGGCTGCTGTTCCGCGCTCGGCAGTCCGCTCGGCAGGACGCCTCCACGCTGGCCGACTTCATCCAGCTGCGGCGGATCCTGGAAACCGCGCTGATCTCCGAGGTTCCTCGGCACGCCGACGACGAGCTGATCGGCGAGCTCGAGTCGTGCGTCGCCGAGATGCGCAGCGGGGACGTCGTCGAGGCCGACCGGCGTTTTCACCAGGCGCTTTACCGGCCGGTCGGCAACGAGATCGCGGTGCAGCTCATCGACCTGTTCTGGACCGTCTACCACCGCGTGGAAGCCGAGATCGATCCGCCCGAGGTGGTGCGCGACGAGATCGGCGACGAGCACCAGCGCATCGTCGACGCCATTCGCGCCGGTGATCGCGACGCGGCAGCCGAAGAAATGGCCAGGCACTTCTCCGACATAGAGCGGCGTTCGCGGCGCTTCGTCGACGAGCAGCAGTAGCCCGTCGTGCAGCAGCTCGACGACCTAGATCGCCGGATCGTGGCCGCCTTACAGGTCAACGGCCGGGCGAGTTGGACCGACATCGCGGGCGTGGTGGACACCTCGGTCACCACGGTGGCCCGCCGCGCGCGGCAGCTGGTGGCCGACGGGATCGTGCGGATCACCGCGCTGACCAGGCTGCAGCAAGGCGGCGACGGTGACCTGTTCCTGGTGCGGGTCTCCTGCGCTGCCGGTCAGCAGTTGGCGACGGCCGCTGCGCTCGCGGACCGTCCAGACGTCCGGTTCCTGGCGTTGCTCACCGGCGAACACGACCTGATCGTCGAGGTCCAGGTTCCGAACGGGGCCGGGCTGCACGCGCTGCTGGTGGAGGAGCTGCAGGGCATCCCGTGGGTGCGGGACAGTGTCGCGGACCTCGTGCTGCACACCTACAAGATCGGGCAGGACTGGAGCCGCCAGCTCATCGGCGGCGCCGGCGTGCTATCCGAACCGCGCACGCTGCACCTGTGCGAAGACTCGCACCTGGACGAACTCGACCGCCGGATCGTCGCACTGCTGCACGAGAACGGTCGCGCCGCTTTCCAGAGCTTGGCCAAGCAACTCGGCGTCAACGAGAGCACCGTGCGGCGGCGCTGCGAGGCGCTCTACCGCCGGGGCTGCGTGGAGACCGTGACGCTCGTGCCGGCCGCCGCGCTCGGGTACGAGGCCGAGGTCCTGCTGTTCGTGTCCGTCGAGCCCTCGAAGCTGGAAGCGGTCGCCGCGCGGCTTTCCGAGCATCGCGGCGTTCGGTTCGTCGCCGCTCTGCTGGGCCAGCACTCGCTGGTCTGCGAGGTGATCATGCCGACCACCGTCGACCTCTACCGCTTCGTCACCGGCACCCTCGGCCGCATCGACGGAGTCCGCAGCTGGCAGGCCAACGTGGAGGCGCTGACCGTCAAACGCGGCTTCGTCGTGGTGCCCTGGGCGCAGGCCGCGCTGGCGAAGGCCCGGAATACTGCTGCCGGCCCAACGGATTAGGCCGCCGATTCCGCTGATCAGGCCGTTACCGGCAAGTAATATCTGCCGGGATCATGACGATGGCCTGGAGGATCAATGACGATCAGCCGCCGACGCAGAATGCTGGTGCTGTGTTCCCTGACCGCCGCCGGGATGCTCGGCGTGACATCGGTGAGCACGGCCGAGCGCAGCCCCGAAGGCCCGGAACTGCACAGCTTCCCGCCCGCGATCGGGTTCTCCATGCTCAACCCGGACGTGGACGCCCCGGGCACCAACGACTGGTCCTGCCTGCCGACCTCGCTGCACCCGCGCCCAGTGGTGCTCGTGCACGGCACCTGGGAGAACCGGTACAACAACTTCGCCGAACTCGCGCCCGCGCTGAAACGGGACGGTTACTGCGTTTTCGGGCTCGACTACGGCGATTCCGACGACAACGGGGCCGGCCTGCACCCGGCCGTGAAGGGCACCGGCGACATCCGCCGCTCGGCGGCCGAGCTCGCCGAATTCGTCGACGAGGTGCTCGCCGCCACCGATTCGTCCCAAGTGGACATCGTGGGCCACTCGCAGGGCGGCGTCGTGCCCCGCCAGTACCTGAAGGCGGAGGGCGGCGCCGATCCGGACGACCCCGCGGAGAACAAGGTCCGCAACCTGGTCACGCTCGGGGCGACGCACCACGGCACCACGCTCAGCGGCATCGCGACGCTGGCCGACCACCTGCGGCTGCTGGGTTTCGGGCAGCTGATGCTGGGCGAGGCCGCGACGCAGCAGGCACGGGGCTCGGAGTTCATGGCCGAGCTCAACGCCGCCGGCGACACCGTGCCCGGCGTCGACTACCACGTGATCGCGACCCGCTACGACGAGGTCACCACGCCCTACGAGTCGACGTTCCTGGCCGCCGGGCCGGGCGCGACGGTCCGCAACATCACGTTGCAGGACGGCTGCGCGGTCGACGCCTCCGATCACCTGTCCATGACCTATTCGGGCCGGGCGATCGACTACGTCAAGCAGAGCCTCGACCCGACCGCGCCCGAGCCGCGGTGCGAGCCGAACCCGCCGGTCTTCTGATCCGTCCGCCTACGAGCCGCGAACCTCCTGCCACTCGACGGCGGAACCTTCCCCCGCGGGATCGGCGGGATCGCGCACCGGCGGAGTCAGGCGGGCGATGTGCTCATCGATCAGTTCGTCCAGCTCCGCCAGGCGGGCGCGCAGCGCCTCGGCGCGGCGGCGCGACGCGCCTGGCAGCTGCGCCGCCAAGTGGCCGTACTCCGCGAGCACGCTGGGCAGGTCGCTGCCGTCCTGCTGCCTGGGGATGTGGTCCATGCCTTGATGGTGCGGGCCGTGGCGGGATTCGTCGATTCGATCAGGCAGCGTCGATGCGTCGCCTTCGAGGCCGCTCAAGCCCGGATATGCTCGCTACGGGTTCACCCGGTGTGATGATTTTTTTGGAAGGTTGAGGTGTGGAAATGACCGACACGGCCGCGCTGGAGCGGGCCCGGGCGCTGCTCGCCGAGCACCCGGTGATCGACGGCCACAACGACTTGCCCTGGGCCCTGCGGGAGAACGTCGGCTACGACCTGGACCGCTGCGACATCTCCCAGGACCAGTCGGCGCGGCTGCACACCGACCTGGCTCGGCTGCGGGCCGGTGGCGTCGGTGGCCAGTTCTGGTCGGTGTACGTGAAGGCCGAGTACCAGGGCGACAAGGCGGTCAGCGCCACCATCGAGCAGATCGACTGCGTGCGCGCCCTCGCCGAGCGCTACCCGGAGCACCTGCGGCTCGCGAACACCGCCGACGAGCTGGTGGCCGCCCGCGCCGACGGCCGGATCGCCTCGCTGATGGGCGCCGAGGGCGGGCATTCCATCGCGTGCTCGCTGGCCACCCTGCGCGCGCTGTACGAACTGGGCGTCCGCTATCTCACGCTCACCCACAACGACAACGTGCCGTGGGCGGACTCGGCCACCGACGAACCGGCCGCGAACGGCCTGACGCGGTTCGGAGTCGAGGTGGTGCGCGAGATGAACCGGCTGGGCATGCTGGTCGACCTCTCGCACGTCGCCCCCGACACCATGCGGGACGCGCTGCGCGCCACCCGGTCCCCGGTGATCTTCTCGCACTCCTCGTCCCGGGCGGTCTGCGACCACCCGCGTAACATCCCCGACGACGTGCTTGCCGCGCTGCCTGCCAACGGCGGCGTCGCGATGGCGACCTTCGTGCCGAAGTTCGTGCTCCCGGCGGCGATCGAATGGAGCAAGCAGGCCGAGGCCGTCCTGGCGGAGCGGGGCTTACACCCGCTGGACACCACACCCGAGGCCTTAGACGCGCTGCGGGCCTACGAGGACGCCAACCCTCGGCCGGCCGCCACCACCGCGACCGTGGCCGATCACCTCGACCACATGCGCGAGGTGGCGGGCATCGACCACATCGGCATCGGTGGCGACTACGACGGCGTCGCCTTCACGCCGCAAGGCCTGGACGACGTCGCCAGCTACCCGAACCTGATCGCGGAGCTGCTGACCCGCGGCTGGTCCGAGGCCGATCTCGCCAAGCTCACCTGGCACAACGCCGTGCGCGTGCTCCGCGACGCGGAGGCCGTGGCCCGCGACCTCCAGCGCACCGAGCGCCCGTCGATCGCGACCATCGAGCAGCTGGACGGCGTCGAACGCATCCGTTAGACCGTTGGGGCGAGGCGGTGAGACATGTGTTGACCGGTTGTCTCGCCGGTCGATAGCTTCGGGACGTCGAACACCCGCCCGAGACGAGGTAACCGCGAATGAGGCGTTTCGACCGGCTGGAGCGGATTCTGGAGCTCGATCCCGACCGCGACTGCGAGGAGATCTACCGGCTGCTCGCCGAGTACGAGTTCCCCTGGGACATCACGAAGGCCCTGGAGTTCGCACTGTTCCGCACCTATGCGGTGCCCAGCATCGGCCGGTTGCTCGACCGCACCGGCGAGTTCACCCGGGCCGCGCAGAAGCGCTACGACGACACCGTGCTCATCCTGTTCGAGATCTTCCACTGGGGCACCGAGAGCGACCGCGGGCGGCAGGCTCTGGAACAGCTCAACGCCATCCACGGCCGGTTCAGGATCAGCAACGACGACTACGTCTACACCCTGTCGACGTTCGTCGTGACGCCGGTGCGCTGGATCGAGCAGTTCGGCTGGCGGAAGCTGCACCCGCGCGAGGTGCGGGCGCTGACCAACACGATGCGGCGGCTCGGCGAGGGCATGAACCTCTTCGGCATCCCGGAGACCTATGAGGAGTTCGAGCGGCTCTTCGACGACTACGAGCGCGAGCACTTCGCGTTCGACGCGGGCGGCCGCCGGGTCGCCGACGCGACGCTGGAGCTGTTCGGCGCCTGGTATCCGCAGCTGCTCTCGCCGGCCGTGGCGCGTGCGGCGCGGTTCCTGATGGAGCCGCACCTGCTGACTGCCTTCGGCTTCCCGCAGGTCGCGAACGTCGGCCGCAAGACCGCCGAGGCGGCGTTGAAGGCGCGCGCCGGGCTGGTGCGGATGGGCCCGGCCCGGCCGGATTCCCGCCCGGTGGCGCCGGATCCGCTGTCCTATCCGGACGGTTACGAGATCGCCGACCTCGGCCCGGACTCGTTCCACCGCTACCAGGCCAAACGCCAGACGAAGCAGGCCTGCCCGGTGGCCACATGACGCCCGACGCACTGGAAGGTGCGTTGCGGCGCCCGTTCTCGGAACCGGCCGGAGATCGGGTGCTGGACGCGGCGCGGGAGGCGTTCGAGGACGTCGGCATCCAGCGGACGACGATGCGCGACATCGCCCGCCGCGCCGGGCTCGGGCGCGCCACTGTGTACCGGCGCTACCCGGACCGGGACGCAGTCGTGGCGGCCGTGCTGATGCGGGAGGTGCGTGTCTTCCTCGCCTGGCTGGACGAGCAGATCGACCACATCGAGGATCCCGCCGAGCAGCTCGCGGAGTGCTTCGTCGCGGTCGTCACCGGGCTGCGCGGGCATCCGCTGCTGAACCGGCTGCTGACGCTCGAACCGGCGGCGGCGCTGCCGGCGTTGACCGTGGACTCCGGTGCCGTGCTGGCCGTCGCCCGCGGCTACCTCGCCGCGAAGCTGCGCGAGCACCAGCAGGCCGGTCGGCTGCGGAGCTTCGATCCCGAGCCCGCCGCGGAGGTGTTCGTGCGGCTGGCCCACTCGATGCTGCTCAGCCCGCCCGGCTGCATCCCGGCGGACGACGACGCGCGGTCCCGCGCCTTCGCCCGCGCCCACCTGGTTCCCGTGGTCACCGGCTAGAGCAGCTTGATGTCGTCGATGAGCCAGCGGTCGTCGACCTGCACGAGGGTCATCTGCATGCGGTTGCGGTCGATGCGCGGCTGCGGGGTGTTGACGTTGGTGATCTGCTGGTCGACGAACAGCGCCACCACGGCGCGCGCCTGATCCGACTCGACGATCCCGGCCGACAGCACCGAGCCCTGCGAGACCGCCCGGTTCTGCTTGATCAGCTCGGTCAGGCCGGCGCTGATCTGCCGGTACTGCTCGGCGAACTGGCCGTGCGAGTTCGCGGTGACCGCGGCGAAGTTCCGGTCCAGGCTGTTGAAGTCGTAAGTGGACAGATCCGTGGCGTAGGTCCGGGCCGCCTCCAACGCGCCGGCACGGGCCTGCGCGGCCGCGTGTTCCTGGCGCAGTTGCCAGCCGAGGTAGCCGACGGCACCCAGGACCACGACCACCAGCGCGAGCACGAGCAGCGGTTTGCGGCGCGGTCGCGGCTCTGCTTCCTGATCGGTGGCAGTGGCGATGGCGGTGTCGGTCATCAGCGAACTCCTTGCAGCGGAATCGAATACCAGGGACCCGGTCGCGGCGCGTTGGCCGCGCCGCGCTGGCCGAGGTTCGGCTGGTCGGCGGGGCAGTGCCAGTCGAGCCCGGCCTCGCGGGGCGTCACGTCGGTGGGCGAGCGGCGTTCCTGCGGCGTGGCGCAGATCGGGCCCTGGGTGCCGACCAGGTAGAAGTCCGCGGTGTCGCCGTGCACCACGCCGCCCAGCCCGGACAGCCCGGCGGGCAGCGAGATGATCAGCTGCTCCAGCGCCGGCGCGCGGACGGCGACGATCTGGCTGGTGGTCACCAGGTTGCCCAGCAGAGTGGTGGCCGCCGGGTCGCTGCGCGCGAACAGGTCCGCGAGCTGCCTGGTGGCGCCCGGCGCGGTGTCCAGGATTCGGTTGATTTCCGGTTCGTGGCCCCGGATCTGATCGCTCAGCGATCGCAGGCCCGTTGCCAGGTCGCGGATCCGCTCGCCCTGCGCGCCGTCGGGGCCGACGAGCGTCCGCGTGCCGTCGACCACGCTTTGCAGCTGCGGCTGCCGTTCCCGCAACGTCTTCAGCAGGGTCGCGGAGTCGTCCAGGATGCGGGTGAGTTCCGGGCCGGCGTCCTGCAGCCCGGTGGCGAGGGCGTCGGTGACCGTCGCGACGTCCTCCGGCCGCAGCTGCTCGCTGAGCTCGGTGAAGTGCACCAGCATGGTTTCCAGCGGCATCGGCCGCTCGGTCCGCTCTCGCTCGATGATCCTTCCGTCGCGCAGGAACGGGCCGGATTCGTCGGCCGGTTGCAGGTCGACGGTCTGCAGTGCGAGCGGCGTGGCCATGCTGACCACCGCCCTGGTGTCGGCCGGAACCCGCGCATCGGGATTCAGCGCCAGCAGCACCGAAACCCCGCCGCCGCCCGGGTCGAGCCGCACGTCGGAGACGGTTCCGATCACCACGCCCCGGTAGGTGACCTGGGAGGTCGGCGTGATCGACGCGCTGTCGGCCATCCGCATGGTGACCCGGATCGGTTCGCGCAGCGCCTGCGGCCCGGCCACGTTCGCGACCACGTAGTAGGTGCAGGCGATGCTGATCACCAGGAACAGCGCGAGTTGCGCCAGCGTCAGGCGGCGGTTCATCGGGCGCCTTCTCGCAGGATCGAGCCCACGCCGCCCTGGCCGGGCGGCGGCATCGGGGCGCCGGGGGCGAGCAGCTGCACGACGGTGCCCGGCACGTCGAGCGTGCCGTTGAACATCAGGTAGTCACCGGGCGTGGCCTGCTGGAACAACCCGTAGAACCGGCGCAGCGACTGCACCGTGGTGCCGATGCTGCCGTCCAGGGCCTGCAGATCCGCCAGCACCGGCCGGAACTGCTCGACCTGCCTGGTCAGGGACTCGTCGGTCTGCTCCAGCAGGGCAGCGGTGGCGTTGCTCAGCGACGCGGTGTCGTCCAGCAGCGCGGTGAACCGCTCGCGTTCGGCCAGCAGCGCGTCGATCGCGGGCCGGACTTGGGTCAGCGCCGCGTCCAGAACGGCCTGGTTCTCCGCCAGGTGCCGCGAGGTGGCGTGCACCGAATCGATCAGCCCGGTGAGCTCGTCGCGGTGCCGGTCCAGCGAGGTCAGGATGTGCTCCAGCCGGCCCAGCAGGTCCCGCGTCTGCTGTTCGCGGCCGTCGAGCGCGGTGTTGAGCTCGGTGACGATGGTCCGCGCCTGGTCCAGGCCGGAGCCGTTGAGCAGGGTGGCGACCGCGGCGAGCGCGTTCTCGACGTCCGGACCGCGGGAGGTCCGCTCGATCGGGATCACCGACCCGTCGCCGAGCGCCTCACCATCCGATGTGGACGGTGGTTGCAGGATGACGAACTCCTCGCCCAGCGGGGAGGCGAGCTCCAGGCGCGCGGTGGTGCCGGCGGGCAGCCGGACGTCCTGGTCGATGTCGAGCGCCACGACGGCGCGGAAGTCGTCGGCGCCGATGGCCGACACGCGACCCACTACGGCCTGCCCGAGCCGCACCGCGCCGCCCATCGGCAGCCGTCCGGCATCGGAGAACACCGCGGTGACCTGGTATCCGGAACCGCCGTTGCCGATCGGGAGGTTCTGCAGGCTCAGCCCGCACGAGCTGGTCAGGAGCACCGCGGCGAGCATCGCGGGCGCGCACCGGTTCATCGGCCACCTCCGAGCACCGCGCGCAGCGGTTCGATATCCGGCGGGAACGGAACCGGGTTGGTGATTCCCGCCCCGGTGCACAGCGGGAGCGGCAGCCGGCGGCACAGCTGCGCGGTGGTGTCGAACTGGCTGAGGTTGGCGGAGATGTTCAGCCGCAGCCGGAGGCGCTCGTCCTCGGTGGTCGCGCGGTCGAAGTTGTCCATCGCCAGCGGCATCGTGTCCAGCGTTTCGGCGAGCTCCTGCTGCCGGGCGGCCAGCGTCCCGGCGAGCTGGGCGAGTTGGCCGACGTCGCCGCCGAGCTGCTCGCCGTGCCTCCTCAGCAGGCCGTCGACGGCGACCAGCACGTTGGAGAGCTTTCCGATGGCGTCGCCGATCTCCTGTTGCTGCGCCTGGAAGTCCGCGCCCGCCTGCGCGGTCGAGGCGGCCAGCGAGTCCACTGTTCCCCGGTGCTGGACGAGAACCTGGACGAGCCGATCCAGGTTCTCCAGCAGCGCGCCGAGATCACCGCTGCCGCCGGCCAGGATCTCGCTTGCGCGCGCGACGTTGGTGATCGCATCGCGGATCTGCGGGCCCTGCCCGTCCAGTGCCGACGCGCTGCTGCGCAGCAACCGGTCGAGCACGCCGGGATCGCCGCCGGACGGGCCGACGGCGGCCAGCAGCGCGTCCAGCGACTTCGCCAGCTGGTCGAAGCGGATGGGGGAGTGGGTGCGCTGCACCGGGATCACCGCGCCGTCGGCCAGCCGAGGCCCGCCGGTGTAGGCGGGGCCGAGCTCGACGTAGCGGTCGCTGATGATCGCCGGGCTCATGATGTAGGCCTGCGCGTCGGCGGGCAGCGCGATGTCGGCGGGCATGCTCATCCGCACCCGCACCGTCGCGCCCTGTGGCTGCACCGATTCGACCCGGCCGACCTCGACGCCGAGGATCGCGACGCGGTTGCCGGGGAAGATGCCGTCCGCGAGGGCGAAATCGGCCGAGACTTCCAGATCGGGCCGGGGCGCCAGCACGCCGAACCAGCCGCCGGTGACGAGCGCGACCAGCACGACGCACGCGATCAGCGGTTTCCGGCTCATCTGCACCCCTTGTACAGCCCGGCGACGCACAGCACGTTGTCCGGGACCGGGCCCAGCGGCGCCGTGACCTCGCCCCACGGGCCGTTGCCGGTGGCGTTGGTGAGGTAGCGGCTGGCCGGGCCGAGGCGGCGCAGGCTCTCGTCGATGGCCTGGTCGTTGCGCGCCAGCGAGTCGGTCAGCGAGTGCAGGTCCGCCAGCAGCGGATCGAGGACGTCCCGGTTCTCGCGGAACAGCCGGTCCAACTGGTCGGTGATCGTGTGCACGTCGGTGATGAGCTGGCGGATCACGGTTCGGCGCTGCTGCAGCGTGTCGACGATCAGTTGCGCGTCGCCGAGCAACGCGACCAGCGTGTCCTGCTGCTCGACCAGCGTCGTGGTCAGCATTTGCGTGCCGCGCAGCAGTTCCTGCACCTGTGCGCCGCGTTCTCCGACGATCGCCGAGGCCGCCGCGATGCCGCCGAGCGCGTCGCTGAGCAGCCGCGGATCGTCCGGCGACACCTCGTCGAGGGTGTCGATCACGGCGCGCAACTGCGGGAGGTCCAGGCCTTCGGCGGTGGACTTCGCGGCCGACTGGAGCTCGTCGAGGCTGTAGGGCACCGAGGTGTGTGAGAGCGCGATGGTGTCGCCGGGCGAGAGCCGGCCGGGACCGGCGGAATCCACGCTCAGGTAACGGGTTCCGAGCACGGTGCGCAGTTTGATCGCGGCGCGGGTGTCGCGGCCCAGGGCGTGCGCGTCGTCGAGCCGGAACGAGACGCGCACCCGGTCCCCGGCCAGCGCCACCTCGGTCACCCGGCCCGCGGGCACCCCGGCGACCATGACCTGCGTGCCCACCGAGAGCCCGGCGGCGTTGCCGAACTCGGCGTGGTATTCGTTGGTGCGCAACAGGAACAGCACGCGCGGCACGGCCACCGAACCGGCCAGCAGGAGCAGCACCACGACCGCGCCGATCGCGCCGTTGACCAGCACCTTCCTCATCGGCACACCTCCGTGTGCGGGCCCGCGCCGAGCTCGACGGGATCACCGGCCACGTAGACGCTCAGGTTGCAGAGGTAGACGTTCGCCCACGACCCGTAGCTGGTGGCGCGGTTGAGGGTGCCGAGGAACGCGGGCATCTCCTGCACGGCGCCGTCGATCTGTGCTGGTTGCGCACCAGCATCGCGCTGATCTCCCGCACCGAACGCACATCGCGCGACAGGCCGGGCCCGAGGTCGCCGAGCAGCTCCGCCAGCGAGCCGGCCACCGCCGAACCGCTGTCGATGGCCGCCGCGATCTGCTCGCGGCTGGCGGCGGTTTCAGACGCCAGCCGGGCCAGCCCGTCGACGAGGCCGCGCAGCTCGTCGCGCCGCTGGTTCATGGTGCCCAGCACGGCGTTGAGGTTGTCGATGACCTCGCCGATCAGCTCGTCGCGGCCGACGAGCGTGGCGGTCAGCGAGACGATGCGCGACAGCAGCGCGTTGACGGTGGCACCTTCGCCCTGGAAGACCGCGACGATCTCGGCCGCCAGCTGGTTGACCTGCCCCGGCTCCAGGGCCTCGAACAGTGGCTTGAACCCGTTGAACAGCGCGGTGAGATCCAGCGCCGGGCGGGTGCGCTCGACCGGGATCGTCGCGCCGGCCGGCAGCGGCGGCCCGCCCTGGCCCGGGGTGAGCGAGAGCGCGCGGGCGCCGGTGAGGTCCGCGTAGCGGACGATGGCCAGGCCCGAGGCGGGAATCCGCTGTTCGGCGGCCACGTCGAAGGACACCTGCGCGAGCCCGTCGCGGGCGGTGACCTCGGCGACCTCGCCGACCCGCACACCGACGACGGTCACGGCGCTGCCCGGCTGCAGCCCGGTCACGTCGGTGAACACCGCGTGGTAGGTCACCGACGGCCCGGTCATCGGATCGGTCAGGGTGTTCACCACGACCACGCCCGAGAAAACCGACACGGTGACGAAAGCGGCGAGCCGGATCAGGGCGGAGCGAGCTGATTTCACGGCGTGACCACCTCCGATCCGCGCACCACCGGGCCCAGCAGCAGGCCCAGCACGTCGGGCGACGGCGACACCGCCGCGGGCGGGACGGGCAGCAGCGGCGCCAGCTGCCGCATCGCGTCGAGCTCCTGCGGACCGCCCACCGGCCCGATCGGCCCGCGGGCCTGATCCGCGCCGCAGTTCGGCCCGGCCAGCCCGGGGTAGCGAGGGCAGTCCGCGGGCGAGTACGGGTAGGGGCGGTCCAGGGTGCCGGACATGCGGATCTTCAAGAATCCGGTGGCGAAGGCGCGATTCGCGCCGTCGAGGAACGCGTCCAGGCCGCCGACTCCGTCGCGCACCGCGTCCGGATACCGGCCGACGACCTCGGCGATCGGGTCGGTGGCGCGCACGATGCGGATGATGCGCTGCGCGTTCTCGTCGACGAACCGCTGCGACCGGTCGGTGAACGCGAGCCCCGCGCCGAGCAGATCGCCGATCGCCTGCTTGCGCTGCACGATCGTGCCCGACAACGCGACCGCGTTGTCCAACGCCCGCACCGCATCCGGTGTCGCGGCGGCGATGTCCGCGCCGAGCGCGGAGATCGCGCCCACGTCTTCGCCGAGGGTGTCGAACGGCGGGCCGGCCGTCAGCTGCGCCGCGTCGTCGAGCACGCCGCCGAGCTGCTCGCCTCTGCCGCGCAGGGCGTCGGCGAGCGCCGCTAACGCGACCTGGAGCCGCGCCGGTTGCAGGGAGTCGACCAGCTCGTAGAGGCGGGTGTAGGCGTCGTAGAGCTGCATCGTCGGGCGGGACTCGTCCGCCGGGACCTCCGCACCGGCCGCCAGCACGGTGCCGTTGGGCGCCTCGGGGACGACGAGGTCCAGGTACTGGTCGCCGAAGACGGTGCGCGGCATCAGCCGCACCCGGACATCGCCCGGGATGGCGGGCAGTTCGTCGGGATCCAGCCGCAGCGTCAGCCGTGAACCGCTGATGCCGGGATCGACGCCGGCGAGCCGCCCCACCCGGACACCGCGGTACTGCACCGGGGTTTCCGGCCGGATCAGCCCGGCGGCAGCGGGCAGCACCGTCGTGACCTCCGGGTTCGACCGAAACAGCCCGGCGCCGCCGAGCACCGTCGCGGTCGCGGCGATGAATAGCGCGAGCAGCGCGACGAATCCGCGAACGGCCAGCGCGTTGCGGCGTCGCGTTGCTGATCGTCGCGGCCCTGCCACGGCTATATCCCCAGTGCCGGCAGCGTCGGGCGCAGTCCCCAGAACGCGATGCTCAGCAGCACGTCGGCGACGGTGATGGCGACGATGCTGGTGCGCAGCGCACGCCCGGCGGCCTTCCCGACGCCCTCCGGGCCGCCGGCGGCGTAGTAGCCGTACGCGCAGTGCACCAGCGTCACGACGATCGCGAACGCCACCGCTTTGAGCAGCGAGAACAGCACGTCCTCCGGCGTCAGGACGAGCCGGAAGTAGTAGTTGTAGGTGCCTTCGGAAACGCCGTTGATGGACACGACCGCGACCCCGGTGGCCAGGTAGGAGGCGAACAATCCCACCAAGTACAGCGGAATCACCGACAGGAACGCCGCCACCATCCGGGTGCTCACCAGGTACGGCAGCGACCGCACCGACATCGCCTCCAGCGCGTCGATCTCCTCGGCGATGCGCATCGCGCCGAGCTGCGCGGTGAACCCGGTGCCGACCTTCGCGGCGAGCGCGATGCTGGCCACCAGCGGGGCGATCTCACGGGTGTTCACCAGCGCCGCCGCCAGTCCGGTCATCGGCGACAGGCCGAGCAGGTCCAGACCGCGGTGCCCCTCCAGGCCCACCTGGGTGCTGGAGACGAACGACATCGCGAACACCACGCCGATGGTGCCGCCGCCGGCCAGCAGCGACGCCGAACCCAGGCTGATCTCGCCGACCAGCCGCGCCACGTCGCGCCGGTACCGCCTCAGCACGTGCGGAATCGCCGCGATCGCCCGGAGGTAGCAGGTGAAGTGCAGCCCCACCGCGGCGAGCATGTCCACAATGGAGCTCAGCCGGGGCGGCGCCATCAGTACTCCCCCTTGGCGGGGACGAGCACCGGGTACAGCTCGGTGATCACCGTGTTCGCGACGAACACCAGGATGAACGAGATCACCACGGCCTCGTTGACCGCCGTGCCGACGCCGCCCGGCCCGCCTTTGGCGGTCAGCCCCTTGAAGCAGGACACCAGCGCGGTGAGCACCGCGAACACGGCGGCCTTCAGCAGCGCGACGACGAAGTCCGGCACCCGGGAGAACTGCGTCAGCGTGCGCAGGAACGCGCCCGGCGCGTCGCCGAGCACCCACACCTGGAACAGGAACGTGGTGGCGATCCCGACGAGCAGCACGATGCATGCCAGCAGCGCGTTGACCACGGCCGCGGCCACTACGCGCGGCACCACCAGGCGCTCGATGACCGGCAGCGCCATGACCTCCAGGGCGTCGACCTCGTCGCGGATCTTGCGGGCACCCAGGTCGGCGCACATCGCCGAACCGCCGACGCCGGAGATCATCAGGGCGCAGATCAGCGGGGCGGCCTGGCCGACGATCACGAACGCCACCACCGCCCCGCCGTAGCCCTGCGCGCCGAGCTGCCCGGCCAGCGAACCGACGTTCAGCGCGACCACCACGCCCAGCGGGATGGTCACCAGCAGCGCGGGCAGCGTGGTGACGGCGGCCAGGAACCAGGCCTGCTGCAGGAATTCCGTCCAGCTGAACCTGGCCCGGCGCACCGACCGGAAGGCCGCCGCCGCGGTGCGCACGGCGAAGTCGAGCAGCAAGCCGGCCTGCAGCAGAGCGTCGCTGATCGGGCCTCGGACGGTGGGCAACCCCCGGTACATCCCGCGCTCCCTCCCCGTAGGGGGTGGTTCAGGACATTGAACGAGCGTGCGGCTTCGTCGTTACGCGTGCTGCCAGGCGGACTCGGAGAATGCGATCAACGCTCTTGGGTCGTCGCCCCGATGTCAATGCCCGCCACCCGATTGCCGGTAAGCGCCGAACCGCCCCGCGCGAGCATGATCGACGGTGGGCCCGATCCATAGTGTCCACTGTGGACTAAAATGACTCGATCGTGCCGGCGTCCGGCGATCTTGTGTCCTAAGTGGAATGATGTCGTCGAGCGTCGAACACCGTTACGAATCATGGAAAAACGGGTATCGCGTTGCTCGCCCTGCGGTGCCGCTGAGGTGCTCATACGATGCCGTTTGCGCCTCCTGCGTCGGCGGTTAGGGGGAGGGTCGATGGTCTTGTCGCTGCCTGATAGCGCGGTGACCGGCGGGGAATCCGAACACGCGGACGGGATGCCACGTTCGGGTGATTTTCCGCGCAGCGCCGCGGTGCTCGCCCGGATGCGGTCGGAGAACTTCCCGGTCGCCTCCCGGATCCTGCCGCGCGGGCTGCGGCGACACCTGCACGCGCTGTACGGCTTCTTCCGGCTGGTCGACTACGCCGGGGACGAGGCTCCGGGCAACCGCGTCGCGCTGCTCGACTTCCTCGAAGTCGATCTCAAGCGCGCCTACCACGCAACGGCCCGGATCCCGATGCTGCGTGCGCTGACGCCCACGGTTGCCGAGTGTGCCATCCCGTACGACGTGCTGGTCAAGTTGATCGACGCCAACCGGCAGGACCAGCGGGTGCGGCGCTACCGCACCTTCACCGACCTGCTCGACTACTGCGCGCTGTCCGCGAATCCGGTGGGCGAAGCGGTGCTGCACGTCTTCGGGCGCGCCGAGCCCGCGCTGATCACGTTGTCGGACCGGGTGTGCAGCGCGTTGCAGATCCTGGAGCACTGCCAGGACATCGCCGAGGACTACCGGCAGGACCGGGTGTACCTGCCGACCGAGGACATGCGGCGCTTCGGCTGCCAGGAACCGGATCTGGTCGCCGACCGCGCCTCGACTCGGCTGTGCGGGCTGATCAGGTACGAGGTGGACCGCGCGCGCCGGATGCTCGACGCGGGCGCGCCGCTGGTCGGCGAGCTGTCCGGGATGGCCCGGGTGGCGGTCGCCGGCTACGTCGCGGGCGGGCGCGCCACCGCGGCCGCCTTCGCCGGGGCGAAGCACGATCCGCTGCGCGTGGACGTGCGGCCGGGCCGGCGGCGCACCTTCGCCGAATGGGGGCGGTTGTACGTGTTGGGAGGCTCTTGGTGACCGATTGGGCCCGGATTCGGGACGCCTACCTGGAGTGCGAGCGGATCACCAGGGAACAGGCGCGCAACTTCTCCTACGGGATCCGGCTGCTGCCCGGCCCGAAGCGGCGGGCGCTGTCGGCGGTCTACGCTTTCGCCCGCCGCATCGACGACATCGGCGACGGCGACCTGCCGCGGGAGGAGAAGCTGCGGCGGCTCAAGCAGGCACGCAGGGCGGTCCACGCGGCGAGCATCGACGCCGCAGACCCGGTGCTGGTGGCGCTCGCCGACTCCGCCGCGCGCCTGCCGGTGCCGTTGGCGGCCTTCGACGAGCTCATCGACGGTTGCGAGGCCGACGTCCGCGGCGTGCGGTACGGCACCTTCGAGGAGCTGCTGCACTACTGCCGGTGCGTGGCGGGCTCGATCGGGCGGATGTCGCTGGGCGTGTTCGGCACCATCGACCCAGCCACCGCCGAGGCGCGCGCGGACGCGCTCGGCGTCGCGCTGCAACTGACCAACATCCTGCGCGACGTTCGCGAGGACCAGCTGTCCGGCCGGGTCTACCTGCCCGCCGACGACCTGGCGCGGTTCGGCGTCCGGCTGGAGTCGGGCAACGGCGCCGTCGAGGACCCGCAGCGGTGGGACGGGCTGATCCGCTTCCAGGCCGCCCGCGCCGAGCAGTGGTACGCCGAAGGGCTCCGGCTGCTGCCCATGCTCGATCGGCGCAGCCGGGCGTGCTGCGCGTCGATGGCCGGCATCTACCACGAACTGCTCGCGCGCATCGCCGCCGACCCGCGCGCCGCGCTGGAGCACCGGACCTCGCTGTCCGGCTGGCGGAAGGCGGGCGTCGCGGCGCGGTCGCTGGCGGGGATGGCGCCGTGAACCGGGGGCGAGTGGTGGTGGTCGGCGGCGGTCTGGCCGGTGTGACGGCGGCGCTGCGCTGCGCCGAACAGGGCTTCGAGGTCGAACTGCTGGAGGCGCGGTCGCGGCTGGGCGGCGCGACCTACTCCTTCGCGCGCGGCGAACTCGTGGTCGACACCGGGCAGCATGTGTTCCTGCGCTGCTACACGGCCTATCTCGGCCTGCTGCGGCGGCTCGGCGTGGCCGACTCGATCAGCATGCAACCCCGGTTCCGCGTCCCGGTCCTGAGCCCCATTGGCCGCGCTTCGGTGCTGCGCCGCTGGGACCTCCCGGCCCCGGCGCACCTGGCGCCGTCGCTGCTGGGATACCGGATGCTGACGGCGGCGGAACGCGCGCGGGTGGCGCGAACCGCGCTGGCGCTGCGGCGGCTCGACCCGGGCGATCCCGCGCTGGACGACATCAGCCTCGGGCAGTGGTTGCGGCAGCGCGGCGAGTCCCCGCGCGCCGTCGATGCGCTGTGGGGGCTGCTGGCGGTGGCGGCGCTCAACGCCGAGCCCGAAGACGCGTCGATGGCCTTGGCGACGAAGGTCTTCCGCACCGGCGTGCTGGATTCCACCGACAGCGCCGACATCGCGATTCCGCAAGTGCCGCTTGGGCAATTGCACGGCGAGGCAGCGCATCGCGCGCTGCTGGCGGCGGGCGTCGAAGTCCGGGTCCGCTGCAAGGCGCGGGCGATCCACCGCTCGGGCACGGGATTCCGGGTCCCGGTGCGGGAGAACACCGGTGACTCGGTGCTGACCGCGGACTCGGTCGTCGTCGCCGTGCCGCACCGCGCGGCGGCGCCGCTCGTG
Organism: Saccharopolyspora sp. NPDC050389; assembly: GCF_040655595.1. Lineage (NCBI taxonomy): Bacteria > Bacillati > Actinomycetota > Actinomycetes > Pseudonocardiales > Pseudonocardiaceae > Saccharopolyspora > Saccharopolyspora sp. NPDC050389. The sequence continues at coordinate 77,011 of NZ_JBFAKG010000037.1, read as the reverse complement.
GCGGACCTGCCGGTGCCGGGCGTGGCGGCGTGGGAGCGGTTGTCGGCGGCGCCGATCGTCAACGTGCACGTGCTCTACGACCGGCGCGTCACCGGGCTGGAGATGGCCGCGGTGCTGGATTCGCCGCTGCAGTGGGTCTTTGACCGGACGGCCATCTCGGGCGCGCCGCGCGGGCAGTACCTGGCCATCTCGTTGTCCGCCGCGCAGGAGCACATCCACGCCCGCACGGATGACCTCCACGACCTGTTCGTCCCCGCGCTGCGGCAGGTCTTCCCGCGCGCCCGCGACGCGCGGGTCCTCGACTTCTTCATCACCCGCGAACCCAGCGCGACCTTCCGGCAGGCGCCCGGCACCGCCGCGATCCGGCCGCCGGCCCGCACGCCGGTGCCCGGCCTGGTGCTCGCCGGTGCGTGGACGGCCACCGGGTGGCCCGACACGACGGAGGGAGCGGTGCGCAGCGGCGCGCGCGCCGCCGAGGTAGTGGATCTGGACCAGCGATCGCAACGCGGCGTGGAGGTGACCGCATGACGACCGTCCTGCCACCAGCCCTGTACACGGCCAGGGCAGCGGTGGATCCGGCGCTGCGCGGCGCGGTGGGCCGGCTCGACCCGGACACCCGCCGGGTGTGCGAGTACCACTTCGGTTGGAGCGATGCCGACGGCTCCCCGGACGGCGGTGGTGGCAAAGCCCTGCGACCGGCGATGGTGCTGCTGTCCGCGCACAGCGTCGCTGCGGAGGATCCGGTCGCGGCGGCGGCCGCGGTGGAGCTCGTGCACAACTTCTCCCTGCTGCACGACGACGTGATGGACGGCGACACCTCCCGCCGCCACCGGCCGACCGCCTGGACCGTCTTCGGGAAGCCGGCGGCGCTGCTGGCCGGCGACGCGCTCCTCACGCTGTCCACCGAGATCCTGCTGGAGTCTCCGTCGCGGCATGCGGCGGCAGCGGCCCGGTCGCTGTCCGCCGCGACCCGCGTCCTGATCGCCGGCCAGGCCGCTGACCTGGACTTCGAGCGCCGTGCAGTGGTGGGGCTCGACGAATGCCTGCGGATGGCGCACGACAAGACGGCCGCGCTGCTCGCCTGTGCGTCCTCCATCGGCGCGCTTTTCGTTGGCGCGCCTCGGGAAACCGTGGCCCGGCTGCATGCCTTCGGCACCGAGCTCGGGATGGCCTTCCAACTCGTCGACGACCTCCTCGGCCTGTGGGGAGACCCCGAGGTCACCGGCAAGCCGGTGCTGTCCGACCTGCGCACCCGCAAGAAGTCGGTGCCGGTCGTGCACGCGCTGAGCTCCGGGACCGCGGCCGGTGACCGCCTGCAGCGGCTGTACGCGCAGGCCGAACCGCTCACCGAGGACCAGCTGCATGAGGCCGCCGAAATGGTGCAGCGGGCCGGTTCGGCGGAGTGGACCCGCCAGGAGTGCGAGCGGCGGCTGGCCGCCGCCTACGAGCGGCTGCCCGGCGGGCAGCGCAACGCGACCGAATCCCTGACCGAGCTGGCCGAATTCATCGTGCGGAGGAAGCTTTGACCGATCAGTTGCAGCAGGCCGCCCGCGCGGTTCCCGCCGCGGAGGTCGACGCCCGGACCGCGATGGCCGCCGCCCGCGACCACCTGCTTTCGCTGCAGCACCCCGACGGCTGGTGGAAGGGCGAGCTGGAGACCAACGTGACGATGGACGTCGAGGACCTGCTGCTGCGGCAGTTCCTCGGCATCCGCACCGCCGGCGAGACAGAGCAGGCCGCCCGCTGGATCCGCTCGCAGCAGCGCCCGGACGGCACCTGGGCGAACTTCTACGGCGGCCCCGGCGACCTGTCCACCACGGTGGAGGCCTACACCGCCCTCAAACTCGCCGGTGACGACGTGGCCGCCGACCACATGGTGGCGGCGCGCGGCTGGATCCTGTCGCGGGGCGGGCTGGAAGCGACCCGGGTGTTCACCCGGATCTGGCTGGCGCTGTTCGGCGAATGGTCCTGGGACGAACTGCCCGAGATGCCGCCGGAACTCGTGCTGCTGCCCAAGTGGTTCCCGCTGAACGTGGCGGACTGGGGATGCTGGGCGCGGCAGACCGTGGTCCCGCTGACCGTGGTGTGCGCGCTGCGGCCACGCCGGGATCTCGGTATCACCGTTCGCGAACTGCGCACCGGCCGGCCCGCCGAACGGGTCCGTCCACAGTGGTCTTGGAAGTACGCTTTCCACTCCCTGGACCGGATTCTGCACCGCTACCGCCGGAGGCCGGTCAAGGCGCTGCGCAAGCACGCGATGCTGCGCGCGGCGGAGTGGATCGTGGCCCGGCAGGAGGCCGACGGTTCCTGGGGCGGCATCCAGCCGCCGTGGGTGTACTCGCTGCTGGCGCTGCACCTGCTCGGCTACCCGCTGGACCACCCGGTGCTGCGGCACGGCTTGGCCGGGCTGGACGGTTTCCTGGTCCGCGAGCAGACCCCGGCCGGTCCGGTTCGGCGGCTCGAGGCGTGCCAGTCCCCGGTGTGGGACACCGTGCTCGGCATGCAGGCCCTGCACGACGCGGGAGTGCCCGGCGACCATCCGTCGATGCGCCGGGCGACGGACTTCCTGCTGGCCGAGGAGATCCGGGTCAAGGGCGACTGGTCGGTGCGCCGCCCGGACCTGCCGCCCGGCGGCGGCTGGGCGTTCGAGTTCGACAACGACGGCTACCCGGACATCGACGACACCGCCGAAGTGCTGCTCGCGCTGAACCGGGTCGACCACCCGGACCGGGCGGCGGTTCGCGGCGCGATGCAGCGCGGCGTCCGCTGGTTGCGCGGCATGCAGTCCGCCGACGGCGGCTGGGGCGCCTTCGACGCCGACAACACCCGCGAGCTGGTGCGCAAGCTGCCGTTCTGCGACTTCGGCGAGGTCATCGACCCGCCGTCGGCCGACGTGACGGCGCACGTGGTGGAGGCGCTTGCCGTGCTGGGCCACGACGACGACGTGCTGCGGCGGGGCGTGCGGTGGCTGCTGGACAACCAGGAGTCGGACGGCTCCTGGTTCGGGCGCTGGGGCGCCAACCACGTCTACGGCACCGGCGCTGTGGTTCCGGCGCTGGTGCGGGCCGGGCTCGAACTCGGCGACCGGGCGCTGCGGCGGGCGGTGCGATGGCTGGAAGACCACCAGAACGCCGACGGCGGCTGGGGCGAGGACCTGCGCTCCTACGACGATCCGGCGTGGATCGGCCGGGGCGATTCCACGGCGTCGCAGACCGGGTGGGCGCTGCTGGCGCTGCTGGCGGTGGGGCGGCACGACACCGATGCGGTGCACCGCGGCGTGCAGTACCTCGCGCGCACCCAGCGCGTGGACGGCGGCTGGGACGAGCCGCAGTTCACCGGCACCGGGTTCCCCGGCGACTTCTACATCAACTACCACCTGTACCGGGTGATCTTCCCGCTCACCGCGCTCGGGCGGTACCAGTGCGCCGGGGGTTGAGATGCGGCTGCTGATCTGCGCTCCACTGGGCCTCGAAGCCCAGGCCCTGCGGGCGGCCCTGGGCCGGGATGCCGTGCGCCGCACGGGTTCCGGCCCGCGCCGCAGCGCCCGCAGCGTCGCCGCTCTCGCCCGGGCGGACTTCGACGTGCTGGTCATCGCCGGGCTGGCCGGCGGTGTCGCCGCCGAGGTCAGCAGCGGCGACGTGATCGTGGCCGACGAGGTCCGTGGGAAGCGCGGCACTGTGCGCTGCCCGGCGGCGGCGTCGTTGACGGCGGAGCTGCGCCGCGTCGGATTCCCGGTGCACTGCGGCCCGATCGCAACGGTCGACCACGTGGTGCACGGTGCCCGGCGAGGTGAGCTGGCCCGCACCGGGGCGCTCGCCGTCGACATGGAGTCCGCGGTGCTCGCCCAAGCCGCCGGCGGGCGCCCGCTCGGCGTCGTGCGGGTCGTGGTCGACACCGCGCGGCAGCCGCTGCTCCGGCCCGGCACGCCGAGCCGGGCGTTGGCCGCGCTCGCCTGGTTGCACGCCGTCGGCTCGTGCCTGCCGCGATGGGGCCGCACCGTCCTGCCGGAGATCCGATCCGCCGCACCCGAGGAGGTGTCCTGATGGGCATTCCGATGCGCCAGGCGATCCGCGTCGGCGCCTACCTGGTGAAGCAGAAGCTCGCGCGCCGCGAGAAGTTCGCCCTGACCCTGGAGCTGGAACCGCTGTTCGCGTGCAACCTGGCCTGCGCGGGCTGCGGCAAGATCCAGCATCCGGCGAGCATGCTCAAGCAGCGGATGCCGGTCGAGCAGGCCATCGCGGCGGTCGAGGAGTGCGGCGCTCCGGTGGTGTCCATCGCCGGCGGCGAGCCGTTGATGCACCCCGAGATCGAGGTGATCGTCGACGAGCTGGTCAAGCGCAAGAAGTTCGTCTACCTGTGCACCAACGCGCTGCTGCTGCCCCGCAAGATCGACAAGTTCCGGCCGTCGCCGTACTTCGCGTGGGCCGTGCACATCGACGGCCTGGAGGAGCGGCACGACGCTTCGGTGTGCAAGCAGGGCGTGTTCGCGCAGGCGGTGGACAACGTCAAGGAGGTCCAGCGGCGCGGGTTCCGGGTGACCACCAACTCGACGTTCTTCACCTCCGACACCCCGCAGTCGGTGATCGAGGTGCTGGAGTACCTCAACAACGACCTCCGGGTCGACCAGATGATGCTGTCGCCCGCCTACGCCTACGACAAGGCGCCCGACCAGGAGCACTTCCTCGGCGTCACCGAGACCCGCGAGCTGTTCCGGAAGGTCTTCGCCGACGGGCGGCGCCGGAAGTGGCGGTTCAACCACTCGCCGCTGTTCCTGGACTTCCTGGAGGGAAAGGCCGACTTCCAGTGCACGGCCTGGGCCATCCCGTCGTACTCGCTGTACGGCTGGCAGCGGCCGTGCTACCTGATGAACGACGGCTACGCGGCCACCTACCGGGAACTGCTGGCCGACACCGACTGGTCCGCGTACGGGCGCGGCCGCGACCCGCGGTGCGCCAACTGCATGGCGCACTGCGGCTACGAACCGACCGCCGTGCTGGCGACGATGGGCTCGTTGCGCGAGTCGATCCGCGCCTTGCGCGGGTGATTCAGCCGAAGCGGCGGGCGAGGCGGTGGAACGTCCCCGGCAGCGCACCCTGCAGCCGGGCGGGCGCGGTGAGCCACCTCGGGACGAACACCTCCGCCTCGCCGCGCTCCACGCCACGCACCAGCGCCCCGGCCACTTCTCGAGGGCCGACCATGCGCGGGAAACGGTGGTCGTAGCGGCGGCCGGCGAAGAACGGCGTGCGGACGGCGCCGGGGAACACCGTGGTCACGCCGATGTCCTCCTGGTGTCGCAGGCTCGCGGCGAAGGCCCGCAGGCCAGCCTTGGTCGCCGAGTAGACCTCCTCGCCGGGCACTCCCACGACCGCGATCGAGGCGACGAACACGATGTGCCCGCGCCGGCGCCGCAGTTCCGGGAGCGCCGCGCGGGTCAGCAGCATCGGCGCGGTCAGGTTCACCGCCGCGAGCTCAGCGATCCGTTCCGGCGGCATCGAGTCCAGGTCGCCCGCCCAGCCGATGCCCGCGCTGTGCACCAGCAGATCGACCTCGCGGGCGGCCGCGGCGACCCGGTCGAGCCCGGCCGGATCGGTCAGATCGGCGGGCACCGGTTCGCCGCCGGTTCGCGTGGCGACCTCGGCCAGCCGCTGCTCGTCGCGGCCGACCAGCACGACCCGGCACCCGCGGGAGCTCAGCTCGGCGGCGGTCGCCGCGCCGATGCCCGAGGACGCGCCCGTGACCAGCGCGGTCCGCCCGCGCACCGGCAGCCCCGCGGGCCCGCTCAGCCCCACGTCGGATCCGTCGCGTCGCGGTCGGCCTGCTCCATCGCGCGGCGCAGCTGCTCGCCACGGCGGGTCAGCACGATGATCCCGCCGACGATCACCACGACGGCGATGATCTCGCCGGCGAGGATCGCGGGGGAGGTCTCGATCCGCTCGCCCAGCCAGTTCACCCCGATCGCGGCCGCCACCAGCGGATCCACGGTGGTGATCACGGCCAGTGCCGGCGACATCAGCCTGCCCCGCTGGAAGGTCTGCTGGCTCAGCAGGAAGCCTATCGGCCCGATCACGCACACCGCGTACAGCGACCAGTGCTGGAACGGCTCGGCCAGGCCGCCGCTGCGGAAGTGCCCGGCCACGACCTTGATCAGCCCGGCGGTCACCCCGTACAGCACGCCGGTGGCCACGGCCATGCCGATCACCCCGACCTCGCCGGGCAACCAGCGCGCGGCCACCAGCGACAGCACCACGAGCAGCCCGAGCGCCAGCGCCAACGGCAGGATCGACGCACCGGTGAAGTCGCTGCCCTGCCCGGACGGGCGGCCCAGCACGAGGAACGCGGACAGCCCGCCCACGCAGGCCAGCCCGCCCAGCGCCAGCACCAGGTCCATCTTGCGGTGCGCCAGCCACGCCGCGAAGCCCGCGCCGAAGAGCACCGAGGTCACCAGCAACGGCTGCACCAGCACCAGCGGGCCGAAGGCCAGCGCCACCACCTGCAGCGACAGCCCGACGAGCACCGTGCCGATGCTGAGCACCCAGATCGGCTTGCGGACGAGGTCGAACAGCATGCGGGGGCTCAGCGTGCGCACCGCGGGCACCTGCTTGGTGACGCGGTGCTGGATCGCGCTGGCCAGCCCGAAGCTGGCCGCGCCGACGACCGCCGCCGGAACGGCGACGACCAGCACCGTGCCCTGCGTGCTCACCGCCGGGCTCCTCGCAGGTCGGCGAAGGCGTCGCGGAGGCGACCGGCGAGCGCGGCGGCTTTCGGGGCCAGCCCGGTGTCGGTGGTGATTCCGACGCCGAACCGGTCGCCCCAGCCGATCACCCCGACCGCCACACCCACGCCGTCGGCCAGCGACAGCACCGGCACCACGCCCGCGATCCGCAGCGGGCCGACGTGGGCGGGACGCCGCTGCCCCGGCAGCACGGAAACGACGGCGTTGAAGAAGCGACGCTGATAGATCTGCCGCACGACCCAAGCGTGCAGCGGCGCGGGCAGAACGCCAAGGGCGGCGAGCACGGCTCCGGCCGCGGCGGGCTGGCCGGTGCGGTCGGGCCCGGCGAGCCCGGCGGCGACCTCGGCGACGCGGCGAGCCGGCGGCATGGGCCCGACCGGCAGGTCGATCGACACCGAGGCGGTGTGGTTGCCGGGCGTGCCTGTGCCCGCGCCGCCTCGCGAGGTGCGGGCGGTGCGCGGCACCATGACCCGGAACCGCTGGCCCGGAGCGGTGTCGCCGAGCGTGCGGTGCAGTGCCTCGGCCACCACACCGAGCAGGAACGCGGTGCTGCTCACCCCGTGCGAGCGTGCGCTGGCGCGCACTTCGGCGGCCGGGAGCTCGATATCGGCGAACGACCGGTTCGGCGTGCTGGGCCCCACCAGGTGGCTGGCCGGCGCGGGCCCTGCACCGGCCAGGCTCACCAAACCGCGCAAGACCGTCCCGGCACGGCGATACCACGGCGGACCGTCTGCGCTCGGCGACGTCGCCGGCTGCGGGCCGTCGGCCAGCAGCCGCAGCAGGGTGCTGGTCACCGCGACGCCGTCGCCGAGCGCGTGATGCATCTTCGCCAGCAATGAGACGCGGCCGGTTTCGACGTCGTTGAGCAGCAGCAGTTCCCAGGGCTGCCGGTCGGTGCGCACCGGGGTGCTGAAGAACTCCTCGATGACCGGTTCCGCGGGCTGTCCGTCGCGCAGCTCGCGGCACCGCAGGTGATCGGCGTCCACATCGCCGTCGTGCGTCCACTGCGGCCGGCGTCCGCGACGCAGCACCAGGCGGCGGGTCAGCATCGGCAATCCCGGCGCGCGCTGGGCGATTCGGTGGCTGACCTCCTCGCAACCCTCGTGTGTGGACAGCCGCGGCCCGTCCAGCAGCAGGATCGCGCCGGTCTGCTGCGAGACGGCCGGAGTCGTGGCGTACACGAAGAAGGCGTCCTGCGGGCGCAGCGGCCGACGGCCGTGGTGGCGGGGCAGTCGCGCCAGCGCGGCCACCTGGTCGGCGAAGTCGGCGGCCTGGCTGTGCTTGAGCGCTCTGTCTTCCCGCTGCGCGAGCTCGTGCGGCTCGTTGGCCCACCGGCGCAGTGTCGCGGTCAGGTCGCGTTCCCGCGGGCACAGCTCGGCCAACTCGGCATCGGCCATCAGCTCGGCGTTCGCGCGCCCGTGCCCGGCGATCGGCTCGAACATCACCACGGCCCGGCCGCAGGCGAGCGCCTCCAGCGCCGTGGCGCCGCCGGCGTTGGTTACCACGACGTCCGCGGTGGCCAGCAAACCGGGCATTTCATCCACCCAGCCCAGCGGAACGATCCGGTCGTCCGCGCGCGCGGCGAACCGCCGCCGCAACGCCTCGTTGCGCCCGCAGATCACGACGACGCGATCGACACCGGCCCGGAGCGCGGCATCAGCCGCGCGCTCGACGGAGCCGAATCCGAGGGAGCCGCACGAGATCAGCACGGTGAAACCGGCCTCCGGCAACCCGAACGACCGCCGCGCCGCGGCCCGGTCCGCGGGCCGGAACGCCGGCACCACCGGCGGCACGCAGACCGCGCCCACGGCGTCCGGTTCGGCCCGCCGCATCGCCCGCAGGCTCGCCTCGCTCATCACGTAGTGCAGGTCGACCTCGGGATAGACCCAGAACGGATGCGGCGAGAAGTCCGAGACCACCGCGGCCACCGGCACGTCCAGCCCGCCCCGGCGGCGCAGCCAGTCGAGCCCGGCGGTGCCCAGTGGATAGGTCGAGACGATCAGGTCCGGGTCGTGCGCGGCGATGGCGCGGCGCAGCAGCCGCCCGCTCCACACGCCGACGAACCGGCGGGAGGCGTTGGCGAACCAGCGGTAGCGCCACAGCGAGTCGTAGAAGAAGTCGTAGAGCCACGGCGTGGATTCGACGTTGGTGACGTAGATCCAGTTGAACGTCGCGGGCACCCACCGGCCCATCGCGCGCAGGGCGTCCAGCCAGGCCACCTCGCACCCCGGCCACACCCGCCGGGCCGCCTCCTCGACGGCCCTGGCGGTCGCATTGTGCCCCTCGCCGATGGTGGCGCTGATCAGTAGCACTCGACGCGGCTGGACGGTCACCAGGCTCGATCCTTTCGCCCGACCCGTGCCTTCGCAGGCTAACGTGGTCGACCGGGATCGGCCGGTCCGATCAGTCCGCGGGCAGCAGCGGGCCGTGGCTGCCGACGAGCCGCACGGTGCCGTCGGCGAGTCGGTAGGAGAGCCCCGCCACCGCGCAGCGGCCCGCGGCGACCTCGTTGGCCAGCAGCGCGGAGCGCTCCAGCATCAGGTCGCCGGTGCGCTGGATGTGCACGTCCACGATGTCGTCGACCTCGGTGGCCCCGCCGGCGCGGGCGGCCAGGACGCTCGGCGTCACGCGCTCCACGACGTCGCGGATGTAGCCGTGCGGCGCGGTGCCTTCGATGCACGCCTCCCGCGCGGCCGTGACGGCGCCGCAGGAGTCGTGGCCGAGCACCACCACCAGGGGCGCGCCGAGCACGCCGACGCCGTATTCGATGCTGCCGAGCACCTCGGCGCCGATGACGTGCCCCGCCGTGCGGACCACGAACAGGTCGCCGAGGCCCTGGTCGAAGATGATCTCCGCGGCCAGCCGGGAGTCGGAGCAGCCGAAGAGGACCGCGAAGGGGCGCTGACCCGGCGCGAGGGAGGCGCGATAGTCGGCGTCCTGGTTCGGGTGCAGGCGCTCGTTCTCCACGAATCGCCGGTTGCCTTCCAGCATCACTTCGTAGGCCTGGGCGGGCGAAGAAGGTGGATTCGGCATGCGGAAACGCTAACGCACGTAGGTTCGAAACGACCCCGTCCGCGTACTCCGTATGGGCGACATCACTCCGATGTAACACCTGATACATTCTGGCCCGTGACAGATGAACAGCCGACGCGCTGGTTGGTTCTCGTGGTGCGGCTGCCCGCGCAACCGTCGCGGCACCGCGTGGCGGTGTGGCGGGAGCTGCGCCGGGTGGGGGCGCTCTCGCTGGGCCAGGGCACCTGGACGCTGCCGGACGTGCCCGGCGTCGCGGCCGGGGTGGCGCGGGCCATCGAGCTCGCCGAGCGCGGCTCCGGCGAGGTCGTCGTGCTGGCCGCCACCGGGCGCGGCGAGCCCGATTCGGCGCGCCTGGTGGAGATGTTCACGGCCGAGCGTCAGGAGGAGTGGGCGGAATTCCTGGCCGACTGCGGCAAGTTCGACGCCGAGATCGACAAGGAACTGCGCAACGCCAAGCTCACCATGGCCGAGCTCGAAGAGGAGGAGCAGAGCCTGGAGCGGCTGCGTCGCTGGCACCGCGACCTCAAGGCGCGCGACGTCTTCGGCGCCCCGGCGGCCGCCGAGGCCCAGCAGCGGTTGCAGCACTGCGCCGACCGGCTGGCCGACTACACCGAACAGGTTTTCCAGGCCCTGCACCAGATGTGACCGGATGCGCCACGGTGGACGACGAGGAGATGGTCGAATGTCCGGCTCCGAGCCGGTGACCGAACGCAGGGCCGGGCAGGTCCTCCCGCTGTACGCGGCCGGATTCGTCACGGCCTTCGGCGCGCACAGCATCGCCGCCGGGCTGGGCGCCTACACGGGCTTCGCCTCGCTGCTCGCGCTCGGCCTGCTGCTGGCCATCTACGACGGAGCCGAGGTGATCCTCAAGCCGGTCTTCGGCGCGGTCACCGACCGCATCGGCCCGCGCCCGGTGCTGATCGGCGGGCTGCTCGCGTTCGCGGCGGCCTCGGCGGCGTTCGTCCTCGCCGGTGACCCGGCTGCGGTCGGCCTCGCCCGCTTCGGCCAGGGCGCGGCTGCCGCCGCGTTCTCCCCGGCCGCCGGGACGCTGGTCGCCCGGCTGGCGCCGGACTCCCAGCACGGCCGCGCCTTCGGCGGCTACGGCGCCTGGAAGGGCCTCGGCTACGCCCTCGGCCCGGTGCTTGGCGGCGTCTTGATCACCTTCGGTGGGTTCGACCTGCTCTTCGGCGCGCTGGCGGCGCTCGCGCTCGCGGTTCTCGCCTGGGCGGTGCTCGTCGTGCCGAAGGTGCCGCCGCTGCCGCGGACCCGGCAGACCCTGCTCGACCTGGGCCGCCGGTTGACCGCGCCCGGCTTCCTGCGGCCGACGACGGCGCTGGCGGGTGCGACGGCCGCGTTGGCGGTGGGCGTCGGATTCCTGCCGGTGGTGGGGGCGGGCGGTGGGCTGGGCCCGCTGGCCACCGGTGCCGCGGTGTCGGTGCTCGCGACGACCGCAGCGCTGGTGCAGCCGTGGGTCGGCCGGGCGCGCGATGCGGGACGGTTGCCCGAGGTGCCCGGCATGGCCGGCGGGCTGGCGGTGGCGGCGGTCGGGTTGCTCGTGGCGACGGTCGTTCCCGGGCTGCTCGGGCTGCTCGTGGCTTCGGTCGCCATCGGCTTGGGCACCGGTGTCGTCACGCCGTTGGGCTTCGCGCACCTGGCGGCGTCGACGCCGCGGGAGCGGCTCGGTCAGACGATGGGCTCGGCGGAGGTCGGGCGCGAGCTGGGCGACGCGGGCGGCCCGCTGCTGGTCGGCGCGCTCGCCGCCGCGGCTTCCCTCTGGCTGGGTCTGGCCGGCCTGGCGGTGGTGTTGCTGGTGCTGGTCGCGGCCTTGTGGGCGGGCGCCTGGAGGCGTCGCTGAGGCCCGTTTTTGACCTCGCAACCAACGTCGCCGCGGCGTATCGTGGGCGAGCGGCGATTTGCTCCGGACCACGGCCGTCGGTGCTGGGGCTGTTGAGCGGTAGCCGCTGATCGAGGGATGGATGCTCGCTTGGTGTCCGGAGTCCGGCGGACGTGCCCCACGCGAACATCCGACAACCGGGGCGGGGCCGGTGTTGGTGGCCCCACCGGCTGGCGGTTTGTTCACTGGGGGTAGCCACCAGTCGAGCCGGTCGGTGGTGAGACGGGCGAGGGGGCCGCCTCACCACCGGCGTTCCCGCTACTCGGTTAGTTGACGCACGGGACGCCGTCGGCGGTGATCGGCTCCGCGCCGGAACCGGCGGTCTGCTGCCGGTGCGGGCCGTCGAGCCGCACGGCGCGAGGCGGCGCGAAACCCGGTGCGGCTGGCCCGTGGTAGTCGCTGCCGATGACCACCTGGACTCGGCCGCGGGACAGGGATTCGTCGGCCACGATCGGCAGGTCGCCGAGCAGCGATGCGATCCGTTCGGCGGAGTCGCCGCCGCCCGGGCCGTGGCGCACCACCGATTCCGTTCGGGCGGGCGTGTTGCCGACCTGACTCACCGGCACGCCCCGGTTGGCGAGTTCGGTGCGCACCCGCTGGGCCAGTCCCGATGTTTTCGTCGCGTTCAGCACGTCCACCGCCGCATCGGCTTCGGCGTCGGCGGTGGCGGGATCGATCGTGCTGCTGATCGCGGCCTTAACCTTGCGGGGATCGACCAGGATGGCGTCGCCGTCCTCCGGCGTCTCGTAATCGGCGTCCTCGATGGGAATCGTGGTGAACCGGACCGCGCCGCCTGCCAACCCGCGCAGCCGGTCGGCGAACGCGAGCACGTCCCAATCCCGGTCGAGCACCACGGATTCCTGCAGCGATCCGATCAGGTCGCGCAGCCGGGCGGGATTGGCCAGCACGCCGCCGGAGAGCACCGATTGCGTGAGCCCGGCGAGGAAGGCCTGCTGGCGCACCACGCGGTCCAGGTCGCCGCGCGGCAGGCCGTGCCGCTGCCGGACGAACGCGAGCGCGTCCGTGCCCGCGATCGTCTGCGGCCCGGCCGGGAAGTTCGCGCCGGAGTAGGCGTCCCGCGCGGGCGCCAGCAGGCACACCGGGACGCCGCCGACCGCCTCCGTGATCCGCGCGAAGCCGAGCAGGTTGACCTCGGCGTAGTGGTCGACCGACACGCCGGTCAGTTGCTCGACGGTGCGCACCAGCAGCTTCCGCCCGGCGTCGCCGCCCAGCCGCGCCAGCTCCGCGGGATCGGTGGTGCCGCGCTTGGTCTGCGCCGCGATGGCGGTCTCCTTGCCCCGGCCGTAGGCGGAATTGATCTTGTGGCGGCCGAATCCGGGAATCGGCACGAAGGCGTCGCGCGGGAAGGAGAAGCCGACCGCGCTGGAACCGTCGTTGGGGATGTGCAGCAGGATGATCGTGTCGGTCAGCGCCGCGTCGTTGGCTCCCGCGCGCAACTCGCGGAGCACGTTCTCGGGCAGCGGGTTGCCGTGCGCGTCGGTCCGGCTGTCCATGCCGACCAGCAGGACATCGGTCGCTCCGTCGGGGCCTGCCCCGTCGATCACATCGCTGGTCGCGAGGCCGTCGAGCAGGTGCCGGTAGTTGGACCACGCGTATCCCGTCACCACCAGGATCAGCACCGAAAGCACGGTCACCGCGGTGCGCGCGCCGGCGCGGGCACGCGCGGCCGACCGGCGGGCCTGCGGCCGGCGCGGCGCGGGGCGCGGGGCGCCGGGTTGGCGGGCGGCCGCTCGGGCGTTGCGGTGCGGTGGCGGCACGGTACCTCCGGCGGGTGCGCCCCTGGCGCTGCTCGAACCTCGGTGACCCCTCAAGCATCGCATTCGCCTGGGCATCCAGCAGATCATCCGATAGCGGATGATCTAGCGACGCAGGGTAACTAGCGCGTTCGTCCACTGCGGACGATTCGACAGGCCACAGTGGATCGCGGGTCAGTCCTCGGTCCCGCCGGAGGCCGGTTCGCTGGGTAGGTCGCCCTGCCGGATGCGGTAGACCTGCAGCGTCGTGTCGTAGTACTTGGCGGTTTCGCCGACCCACTCCATGCCGATGCGTTCGGCGGTGGCGATCGCGCGGGTGTTGTCCGGCCGGGCCAGCCCGAAGACCTCGTCGATGTCGAAGGTGAACGCCCAGCGCAGCAGCGCGGAGGCGGCCTCGGTGGCGTAACCGTGCCCCCACGCCTCGGGGCGCAGCTGCCAGGTGAGCTCCAGGTCGTGGTCGTACGGCGGCAGCATCCGCAGCACCAGGCCGCCGACCACCGCGTCGTCGGACCGGCGTTGCATCGCCCACCGGCCGGTGGGCGGCACCAGGCTGGGCTGCGACTCCGTCCAGGCCTGCACGACGGCGCGCATCGCGGCGAGGTCGGCGACGTTGGCGATCACCGGGGTGAGCCACTCGGTCACCTCGGGGCGGCCGTAGAGGGCGAGCGCGGCCTGTACGTCGGCGTCGCCGGTGGTCCAGTCGCGCACGATCAGGCGCTCGGTAGTCAAGGGAGGCTGCATGGCGGCCCTCGCCTTCGGCGACGCAGGGGAGAACGTTCCGATTCTAGTTCGCCGGATTCACCCGGGCGCATCGCGTTGATTTGGTCTATTTGTTCAGTGTCAATTGAAATTAATCTGCGGGGAATGACGCCGACTGCGGTGCGACGAGGTCGCGGCGGGCGGGTACGCCGGGTTCCGGTTCGACTGACCGGCCCGGTGGCCGGGTCAGTGGTCGGCCGGTAGCGGCGGCAGGGTGCCGGTGGAGTCGAAGTCCCAGTCGTGGGGTTCGCCGAGGGCGACCATGTCCGGGTGGTCGGCGACCTCCTGGGCGTAGGCCTCGGAGACCTCGATGCGGGGCATCGACAGGGTGTTGCGGATGCGCACCACCCGCGCCGGGCGGTCCTCGGTGCCGCGGGACATGTGCAGCGCCGCGATGATCGCGTCCCGGTCGTTGGCCAGCGCCATCGGGATCCGCGCTCCGTCGGGCACGCCGGAGGTCAGCGAGTTGGTGTAGAACGAGCCGAACTCGATCTGGTCCACGCAGCGCTGGGTGGTCACGTCCGCCATGCCCAGGCCGCAGGCGTTGCCGTTGGTGTGCTCGGTGAGGCCGAGCACCACGATCCGCTTGATCGGCACCGCCTCGAACTTGTCGGCGTTGACCGGGGCGCGGCCGGTGATGTTCGGGTCCATGCCGGCGCCGCTGATGTCCTTGCCGATCTCGTCGACGACCAGCACGTCGATGCCGGAGACCAGCAGCTTCGGCATCAGCCGCTTGGCCTCGACCAGCAGCTCCGCCTCGCGGGCCAGCAGCTTCTCGGTCGGCACCAGCTCGATCCGCGCGACGTGCTCGTAGGCGTTCTCCACCACGGCCATGCCGAACTCGATCGGCACCACGTCGAGCACGGCCTCGGCCACCTCTGGGATCAGCCGGTCGAACGCCTCGAAGCCGTGCGTGTGCAGGATCGTCGCGCCGCGGTGCTTGCCGAGGCCGATGGCGATCATCTTCGCCAGGCCGCTCTCGTGGGTGCCCCGGAAGTCGGTGTGCGGCTTGACCCGGCCGAGCACCACCACGCCGTCGGCCTGGGCGGCCTCGGCGTCGAAGTGCACCGGGGTGCCGTCGGGCAGCTCGGCGACCACGACCGTGTCCATGGACGACACCACCGGCGCGCCCACCGTCTCCTCGGTGATCCCGTACTCGGCCAGCACCTGTCGCTGGCCTTCGGCGGTGCCGCCGCCGTGGCTGCCCATCGCGGGCACCACGAACGGCTTCGCGCCGCAGCCCGTCAGGGCGTCGACCAGGGTGGCGACGATGCGGTCGATGCGCGCCACGCCGCGGCTGCCCGCGGTGATCGCGATCCGCTTGCCGGCGACCGGGTTCGCGCGGTCGTGCTCGGCGACCTGGTCGCGGATGGCGGCTTCGAGGTCCTCGACGGCCGCCGCGGCGAACCGCTGCTCGATCGGGATCATCCTGGGGAGTTCGATGTCGGCGCCGGCCAACCGGACATTTTCGACGTTGAACATGCGGCGATCCTTCTGCGCGTTGACCGGAGAGTGGTCTGAACAGTTGACCGCGATCTTCGCATGAGGGACAGCCCGGCGGAAGGGGCGAACCGTAGGCTGGACGAATGCCAGTGAAGCGCCCGAATCCCGGCTGGTGGCTGTACTACCAGTTCGGCGGCAGGCTCCCCGAGCGGTATCGCGAGTGGGTGCTGCGCGACGCCACCTGCAAGTCGTGGGTGCTGCGGGTGCTGATCCGGGGGCTGATCCAAATCGCGCCGCTGGGCGCGGTGCTGTTCGTCGGGTTCGGCGTGCTGGGCGGGTCGTGGCCGATCGCCGGCGGTGCGTTGCTGCTGGGCGTCCTCGTGGTGGCCCGCATCGTGCTGACCAGCGCGGTGGACAACGTCGACGCACGCCTCGCCCGCTACGGCTACCCGCCGGGCCACGGCTCCGCCGTCCGGCGGCAGCGCGATGCCGAGGCCGCCGAGCGCTACCGCGCCGTCTGGCGCCAGGCTCCGCCGGACTAGCCGGTGCTGCGTATCACCGCGACCGGGCACGGCGCGTGGTGCAGGACGCCGTTGGCGACCGAGCCGAGCAGCAGCCCGGCGAAGCCGCCGCGGCCGCGGTGACCGACCACCAGCAGTTGCGCCCGCCGGGCCGCTTCGCACAGCGTCGGGACCGGATGTTCGTTGGCCATCTCGCGGCGCACCGTGACGTCCGGGTAGTCGGCGCACCAGCCGGAGAGCTGTTCGGCGAGGTGCAGTTCGGCCCGGGTCTGGATCTCCTGGCGATCGGGCAGGGGATAGGTGCCGGCGGTGAAGTAGGCATCGGGCAGCGCCTGCACCGCGACGAGGCCGGTGTGCCGCCGGTTCGCGGCGCCGAAGGCGTAGTGCACCGCGAGGCGATTGGTCGCCGAGTTGTCGACGCCGACGACGACCGGGCCCGAGGCCGCTGCGTCGCCGCGCACCACGACGACCGGGCAGCGGGCGTGCGCGGTGACCGAGATGCTGATCCCGCCGAGCAGCGCGTCCCGGAACACGCCGTGCCCGCGAGATCCGACGACCACCAGCAGGGCGCCGTCCGAGCGCCGGACCAATTCTTCAGCCGGATGCCCGGTTGCGACCTCGTCGGTGATCGCGACATCGGGCAGCTCGCGGTGGCAGCGCTCGGCGACGTCGCGGGCCGCCTGCTTGGCGAAACCTTCCCGGGCCGGATCGTCGTTGACCACGACCAGGTGCACCGGAACGCCCAGCCGCACCGCCTCGGCCGTGGCCCACCGGGCGGCCTGCGCGGACGACTCCGAACCGTCGACCCCCACCACTACCGACTGCTTGGCCCTGGTCATCGCCAACCGCCTCCTCCGCACCACTGTGCGCATCCGCCGGTGACCGCGAGTAGGGCCGATGGGCCCGCGCCGCCCCGCCCGGGTCCGGGCCGACCAGCGCACTTAGTATCGATTGGTGTCCGATGAGCTGAGTCCCGCAGCGATCTTCCGCGCCGGAACCCGCCTGCGGCAGGTGATCCGCCGCACCCCGCTGGAAACGAGCAGCCGCCTGACCAGCGAACTTGGCGTCCCGGTGCGGCTCAAGCGGGAGGACCTGCAGGTCTGCCGTTCCTACAAGGTGCGCGGCGCGTACAACCTGATCTCCTCGCTGAGCCCGGCGGAGCGCGAGCGCGGGATCGTGTGCGCGAGCGCAGGCAACCACGCGCAGGGCGTGGCCTTCGCCTGCCGCGAGCTGAAGATCAAGGGCCGGGTGTACCTGCCGGCGAACACGCCCCGGCAGAAGCGGCGGCGGATCGCCGAGATCGGCGGCGAGTGGGTCGAGCCGGTGATCTCGGGCAGCTCCTTCGACGAGGCGAGCGCGGCGTCCAAGGAGGACAGCGAGCGCACCGGCGCGGTCTACGTGCATCCCTTCGACGATCCGCGGACCATCGCCGGTCAGGGCACGGTCGGCCTGGAGATCGCCGAGCAGCACGACGGCCCGATCGACACCGTGATCGTGCCGGTCGGCGGCGGCGGGCTGCTGGCGGGCGTGGTGCTGTGGCTCAAGGAGCACTTCCCCGAGGTCCGGGTGATCGGGGCCGAACCGGCCGGTGCGGCCAGCATGCGTGCCGCGCTGGACCACGGCGGGCCGGTCGCGCTGCCGTCGGTGGACACCTTCGTCGACGGTGCCGCGGTCGGGCGCGTCGGTGATACCGGATTCCGGGTGGTGCGGGAGCTGGTCGACGAGCTGGTGGCGGTGCCCGAGGGCGCGGTGTGCACCGAGATGATCGAGCTCTACCAGACCGAGGGGATCATCGCCGAGCCCGCCGGGGCGCTGGCCAGCGCGGCGGCCCGGATGCCGCTGGAGCGCCCGGCCCGGGGCCCGGTGGTGTGCGTGGTCTCCGGCGGCAACAACGACCTCAGCCGCTATGGCGAGGTCGTCGAGCGCTCGCTGGTGCACGAGGGGCTGCGGCACTACTTCCTGGTCACGTTCTCGCAGGAACCGGGCGCGTTGCGGCACTTCCTCGACGACGTGCTCGACGACGGCCAGGACATCGTCGCGTTCGAGTACGTGAAGAAGAACAACAGGGAGACCGGCCCGGCGCTGGTCGGCATCGAGCTCGACCGCGCCGACGAGCTCGACGGGCTGCTGAAGCGGATGAAGGAATCCCCGCTGCAGATCGAGCAAGTCTCACCGGGCTCCCCGCTGTTCTCATTCCTGGTCTAGAAATGAATTTTCCGGGACTCGTCTTGCTTTGCGGTGCGGGTAGCGGAACCTCAGACGCCGCCTGGACTGTGGGATCCCCGATTTGTGTATGACCAATACGCGGCATCGGGGCTGTCCTCGCCAGACGACGTCTGAGAACCCGCGGCGGTGCAAGTTGCTTGCGTGGGCTAAGCGGCTGCGCCGCTTCAAAGCAAAAGCCCGATTGAACGGCCGTCAATGAGAGCGGTTTCCGGCTCGCTTTGCTTGGTGATGGGGGTCAGGGCAGGTTCAGGACGAAATCGAAGGTGGCGATCTTGCCTTCCGGGCCGTCCTGGACCGCCATCAGCAGCGCCGGGTCGAAGATCTGGTCCCAGTTGTTGCCGGGCTCGCCGGGGAAGTACAGCTGCGTCGTGAGGATCGGCTGGTTGGGCGCCTGGGCCTTGACGTGGATGTGCCTGGTGCGGCCCGGGTACAGGCCGGCCACGATGGTGTCCAGCCGGTAGCGGCCCTCGGCGTCGGTGAACTGGTGGCCGCGCAGCGTGTAACCGGTGTTGTCGTACACGCCGGCGTTGTCGGCTTGCCAGAAGTCCAGCAGCACGTTCTGCAGCGGCTTGCACGAGAGGCTGTAGACGAAGCCGCTCACCACGAGTGGGGTGCCGGGCATGCCGGGTTCCCGCAGGTCGGCGCGCTCGGGCGAGTTGGGCTTGAAGTACGGGCCCTCCATCTGCTCGTGGGTCGGGCCGTCGCCGTCGTCGCACATCGGCGTCGGGGTCAGCGGCCCGGCGTCCGCGCGCGGCGCCCGCAGCACCTCTCCGGCCACCGCGGGTAGCGCCGCCGCCGTCACCAGGCCCGCCTTCAGGAACGTCGCGCGGCGGATGCGTCTCTCCTCGTCGGTCATGTTCCGACCTCCGTTTTCAAGTGGAACTTTATTGGTGTAAACCATTTCAGTTGGTTGTTCTTCGCATTTCGACCGCGAAAAGCATGAATCGGGCTCGGCAGAAAGCATTACGGCGCAAGGGAAAAGGCGGCGTTCGGGGTAAGCGCCGCTGAGGCGCCCGGCCGCGTCAGGCGCGCGCCGGGCCCCCGGGCGCCGTGGCCGGCAGGTGGATGGTGAAGGTGGTGCCGACGCCGAGGGTGCTGCGGACCGCGATGCGGCCGCCGTGCACGTTCACGAGGTGGTGGGTGATGGCCAGGCCGAGGCCGCTGCCGCCGCCGTACCGGTTGCGGGACTTCTCCGCCCGCCAGAAGCGGTCGAACACGTGCGGCAGGGCGGCCGCGTCGATGCCGACGCCGGTGTCGGCCACGTCGATGGCCACCTCGCCGCCCGCGCGTCGCGCCCACAACGTGACCCGGCCGCCGGATGGCGTGTAGCGCAACGCGTTCGACACCAGGTTGCCCAGCGCTTGCCGCAGCCGGGTCGGGTCGGCGGTGAGGTCGGGGTCGTCCTCGACGGTGACGACCAGCTCGACGCCGCCCGCATCGGCCCGACCCCGGTGCGCCGCGGCGACCTGCTCCAGCAGCGCGCCGACGTGCACGGGCTCGGGGTACACGCGGAGCTTCCCGGCATCGGCCAGCGCGAGGTCCTGCAGGTCGTCTATCAGGTGCTGCAGGAGCAAGGTCTCCTCCAGCAGCGAGGCCACCAGCGGTTGGTCCAGGGTGGCGACGCCGTCCTGCGAGGCCTCCAGCCAGCCGCGGACGTTCACCAGCGGCGTGCGCAGTTCGTGCGCGATGTCGCTGACCATCGTCTTGCGCTGCTGTTCGGTGCGCTCGACCTGCTCCGACATCGCGTTGAACGCGGCCGCCAGCTCGCCGATCTCGCCGCGCGCGCTCGTCCTCACCCGGGCCGACCGGTCGCCGCCGCCCATCCGCCGGGCCGCGGTGGTGATCGCGTCGATCGGGCGGACCAGACGGCTGGCGGCGAGCGCCGTCATGCCGACGGTCAGCACCAGCACCACCAGCGCGGTCCACGCGATCCGCGCAGTGCCCACAGTGGACAGATCGGTGGCGGCGGGATTCCCGCCGGGCTTGGTGATGAACAGGTGCGCGGCGGGGGAGACGTAGGAGCCGAGCTGTTCCCGGCGCCCGGAGTCCACGCAGCGCTTGGCGCCCGGATCGGTGCGGAGTTCCTCCGGTGAGGTCACCGCCGTCGACTGGGCGGGCAGCGGATCGAGCCCCTGCCGGGCCAGGCAGGCGTTGACCAGGGAGAGCAGTTCGGCGCTGGCCTTGCGCTCGGTTTCGGTCACCTCGCGGGGCGAGGAACACCGCGCAGGTGAGGCGGTGGGCTCGGCGGTGGTGGACGGCTCCGGCATGGGCGGCGTCGACGACTTCGGCACCCTTTCACCCGGGGTGAGCTGGACGACCGGGCGGCCGTTGGGGCGCTCGACGATCACGCCGTCGTCGCCGAGCCTCCGGAAGCAGTCCAGCTGCCGCTGCGCGGCCTTGCCCAGCTCGTCGCGCTCCGCGGCGGTCAGCCGGTACGGGCCGACGGCGCGCGGATCGATGCCCGCGGCCGCCGCATCGGGCTTGAGCACCTGGTCGACCGCGAGCGGATCCACCACCGCGGACGGGGTTTTCGGCAACTGGGCGTCGTGCGGCCCGCCGGAGTCGGCGATCGGCACCCGCGACGTGGTCGTCAAGGTGATGCGCCGCCCGGTCTGCGCGGACAGGTCGGTGACCACCTGCTGGACCCCGGTCCACTGCGGATTCGCCGCCGCGTAGCCGAGCAGCGAATCGTAGATCTTGGCGTCGGTGGCCAGGGTTTCGCCGAGTTCCTGGTTGATCGCCCCGCTGGTGCTCTGCGCGGCCAGCCACGCGGTGGCGCCGATGGAACAGCCGGCCACCACCACCGACATCGCCAGCAGCCGGGCGAGCAGGCTATGCCGGCGCGCCATCGGCGGAGCCGTCCTGGAGCTTGTAGCCGACGCCGTACACGGTGAGCAGGTGGATCGGCCGCCGGGGATCGGGTTCGAGCTTGCGGCGCAGGTTCATCACGTGCACGTCGATGGTGCGCTCGGTGATGAACTTGTCCATGCCGAAGGCCTGGCTGAGCAGCTGGCCGCGGGTGAAGACGCGGCCGGGCTCGGCGGCCAGCACCGCGAGCATCCGGAACTCCGCGGGAGTGCAGTCCAGCGGGGCGCCGCCGAGGGTGATCTCGTGGCGCTGCTGGTCCACCACCAGATCGCCGACGCGCAACGGCTGCTGGTCGTTGTCCTGGCTGCGGCGGACGCGGCGCAGGATCGCGCGGATGCGGGCGGCGAGCTGGCGCGGGCTGTAGGGCTTGGTCACGTAGTCGTCGGCGCCGAGGTCCAGCCCGAGCAGCACGTCCTCCTCCGTGGTCCGCGCGGTGAGCAGCACGATCGGGACGTCCGATTCGGTCCGCAGGATCCGGCACACGTCCAGGCCGTCGACCTTGGGCATCATCACGTCCAGCACGATCAGGTCGGGTTCGCGTCGTCGCGCCTCGTCGATCGCCGCGCGACCGTCGTGCACGACCACCACGCGGTGGTTGTCGTGCTCCAGATATCGCCGGATCAACTCGGCCTGCTTCGGATCGTCCTCGGCGACCAGTACCTGTGCGCTCACATCGCGCATTATCGCTTTCCGTTCGCGCGCCGGGTGATCCGCCACCGGACCTTGACCACTGCTGAACGGGATCTTCACATTTCGGCGACCGGTGGCGGAATCGAACAGGTTCTTCACATCGATCAGACGGGATCTTGAAAAGACCGCCGCATGCTGAGTTTCGTCCGGCACTCCGGACGAACAGTCGAATGGAAGGACGCGATCGATGAAGCTTGGTCGTACGTGCGCGGCAGCCGCCCTGCTCGGCGCGGCGGCGCTGCCGCTGGCGGCGCCCATCAGCTGGGCCGACGAGGCGGGCACCGCGCCGGTGCGCGAGCAGCAGGCCCCGGAAGCGACCCGGGCGGAGCAGCCGAAGGAGTCGACCCCGGCCGCGCCGGTGCCCGAGGCGACCCGGTCGGAGCAGCCGAAGGAGTCGACCCCGGCCGCGCCGGTGCCGGAGGTCAGCGGCGATCAGGTGCGGCAGCGCCCGGTGGGCGCGCCGGAAACCGGTGGTGGGCCGGTGGAGTCGGGCTTCGACCCGGCCGTTCTCGGTGGCGCCGCCGCGGCCGTCGCGGTCGTGGGTGGCGGGGCCGCGCTGGTGCTGCGCCGCCGGCGCGCGGGCGCGAACTGAGGCGCACCGCATGAGCGTGCATCCCCGAGCACGGGGGAGCCGGGGTGGCCGCGGAACTGTCGCGGCCGCCCTGGTCCTCGCGGCCCTGGCGCTTTCCGGTTGTTCCTCGGGCGGCCAGCCCATCGATCTCGCCTCGCCCGCTTCGGCGCCGGTGCAGGCATCGTCGTCGTTGCCGCGATCGGAACCGGCGTGGATCGAGATCCCGCGGATCGGCGCGCGGTCGTCGCTCGTCCCGTTGGGGCTCAACCCGGACCGGACGATCGCCGTCCCGTCCGTTCATCAGCCGATGCAGGCCGGTTGGTACGAGTACGGCCCCACACCGGGCGAAACGGGACCGGCGGTGGTCCTCGGGCACGTCAACGGCGACGGCAAGGACGGGATCTTCGCTCGGCTGCGCGAATTGCGGCCCGGCGACGAGATCCTCATCGGCCGCCAGGACGGGCAGGTCGCCAGGTTCGTCGTCGATCGCATGGCGCAGCCGCCGAAGACCGGGTTCCCCGCCGACGAGGTGTACGGCGACACCGCGGGCCCGGAGTTGCGGCTGATCACCTGCGGCGGCTCGTTCGACCACACCGCCCGCAGCTACCGCGACAACATCATCGCCTTCGCCGCCCTGACCGGAGAGGTCCACTAAGGACAGTCTATTTCGGTCACGACGACTGGATCCCGGTGCTCAGGAGCATTGCGACGTCGAGCAGGGCGACGAGGACGACCGCGTGGAACGCGATGCGGGAGCCGGGGCGGCGGCCCAGCAGGAGACCGGCACCGAGCACGGCCGCCGCCAGCGGCAACACCACCCAGCTGGAAACGCCCGCCAGCACCGCCGACGCGGCCAGGACCAGGCAGGCCGCCACCGCAGTGCTTTTCGCCGCGCCGAGGCGGTGCGGCAGGCCGCGGACGCCGGTGGCAGCGTCGTCGGCGAGATCCGGCAACGCGTTCACGAAGTGCGCGGCCGAACCGAGCAGCGCCGCGGCGAGCATGAGCCGGACCGGCGGCCCGGTGCCGCCCAACGCCACGAACGCGGGCAGCAGCCCGAACGACAAGGCATACGGCAGCACCGAAAGCGGGCCTGCCTTCAAACCGAGGTCGTAGGCCCACGCCGACACCAGCGCGACGAAGTGGGCAGCCGTCGCGGCGACGCCGAACGGCAGCGACAGCACCACGGCCGCGGGCGCCGACATCAGCACCGCGATCAGCACCGATCGCCGCGAGACCTCCCCGGCCGCCACCGGCTTGCCGCGCCGCCGGACCCGGGCATCCCGGTCGGCGTCCACCAGGTCGTTGAGCCACCCGACGGACAGCTGCCCGGCCAGCACCGCCGCCGCCGTCAGGAGCACACCGCCCGCGTCGCGCCCGATGGTGACCGCGAGCCCGGCGGCGATCGCGGTGACCGCCAGCGCCGGCCCCGGATGCGAGGCCCGGAGCAGCGAGGACGCCGTTGCGAAATGCCGCACCCGGCCGAGTGTGCCAGCCTGGAGCGCATGGCACGCTCCGGACGGACCGTGCGGCGCAACGATCCTTTGCTGTACGAGGTTCTCGCCGACCAGTGGTGGCAGCCGCGTGGCGTCTTCGCGATGTTGCACTGGCTTGCCGCCGCGCGCGGCGCACTGGTGCCCACCGCCGCGCGAACCGGCGCGGTGCTGGCGGATCTCGGCTGCGGCGCGGGCCTGCTTGCCCCGCACGTGGCGGGCAAGGGATACCGGCACATCGGCGTGGACCGGTCGCGGACCGCGTTGCGGCAGGCCGCCGAGCACGGTGTGCAGCCCGTCGTCGGCGACGTCCTCGCGGTTCCGCTGCCGGACGGGTGCGCGGACTGCGTGGTGGCCGGGGAGGTGCTGGAACACGTGACCGATCTGCCTGTCGCGGTGGCGGAGGCCTGCCGGGTGCTGCGGGCCGGAGGCCTGCTGGTGCTGGACACGCTGGCGGCCACGACCCTGTGCCGGGTGGTGGCGATCGGGATCGCCGAACGCGTGCCGCACGTGGCGGTGCGCGGCGTGCACGATCCCGCGCTGCTGGTCGACCGCGCCGAGCTGATCGCCGAGGCGGCCCGGCACGGCGTCGCGTTGCGGCTGCGCGGTGTGCGCCCGTCGCTGCTCGACCTGCTGACCTGGGCCGCCGGCCGCGAGGGAAACGTTCGGATGCTCCCGTTCGCCTCGACCGCCGTGCTGTTCCAGGGCATCGGCCGGAAGAAGGGGTGAAAGCCGTTGTCGCTGTCCTTGGAACCGTCTTCGCCTGCCGCCGCGCACGAGGCGGCGTGCGACCTGGTGCCGCGCATCGCCGCGCGCGCCGGGCACTACGACGCCGAAGGTGCCTTTCCCCGCGAGGATTTCGCCGATCTGCGCGGCCGCGGGCTGCTGGGCCTCATGGTTCCAGTGGAACTCGGTGGGTTCGGCGCCTCGTTCGCCGATTACGCCGCGGTCGCGACCGAATTGGCCGGTGGCGCCGGTTCGACGGCGCTGATCTTCAACATGCACGCCTCCGTCACCGGAGCCCTCGCGCACACGCCGGAAGAACTGCTGCGGCAGCTGGGCGCATCGGAGAGCTGCTTCGCCGCGCGGGATCGGCTGCTCGCCGCGGCCGCCGATGGCGCGCTCTACTCGGTGGCGATGAGCGAACGCGGCACGGGCTCGCGGCTTTCGCGCACTGCCACGGTGTTTCGCCACCGCGACGGCGGGTACCGGATCACCGGCAGCAAGGCGTTCGTCTCCGGTGCCGGCCACGCCGACGCGTACCTGGTCACCGCCAAGGATGCCGACGCCGCCGAGCCGAAGGTGTCCTACTTCCTGGTGCCGGCCGGCGAGGGCATCCGGGTGGAGCCGACCTGGGATTCGCTGGGCATGCGCGCCACCGGAAGCCACGACGTGCATTTCGAGGTGTCGGTGGGCGCCGATGCGCTGCTGGGCGGGATCGAGGGCATCACGCTGCTGGTGGCGCAGGTGATGCCGCAATGGCTCGTCGCGTCGTACGCCGCCGTCTACGTGGGCGTGGCGCGGTCGGCGCTGCGCGAAGGCGGCGCGCACCTGCGCGAACGCGGGCTGCACACCCTGCCGTCCGTGCGTTCCCGGATGGGGCGGGCGGATGCGGCGGTTGCCGCGGCCGACGCCGTGGTGCGGGAGGCGGCTCGACGGGTGGCGCAGCGGCCGGGGGAGCCGGAGACGAACCGCTGGGTGTGGCGGGCGAAGCTGGTCGCAGGCGACACCGCCGCCGCGGTGGCCTCGTCGGTGCTGGAAGCGGCCGGGGCGTCGGCGACGCGGCGCGGCCATCCGCTGGAGCGGATCTACCGCGATGCCCGCTGCGGCGCGCTGCAGCCGGCGACCTCCGACGTCTGCGCCGACTGGCTCGGGGTGGCCGCGCTCGGCGGCGATCCCGACGATGAGACCGAGTCGCCCCGTTGGTGACGCCGTTGATCGCCGGACTCGGATCGGCGCTGCCGGACACCGCCGAGCAGCAATCGCTGTGGGACGGCTTCTTCCAGGAACACTTCCGCGGCAGCCGCCTCGCCCGGCGGGTGTTCGCCGGCTCCGGGGTGCGGCGCAGGCACACCGTGGCCAATCCGATCAAGGAGGACCTCTCCGGCTGGTCCACCGCGGCCCGGATGCGCCGCTTCGACGACGAGGCCCCGCGGCTGGGGCACCAGGCGGTCGCCGCCGCGCTGGCCGACGCCGGCATCGGTGTCGACGAGGTCGGTCTGCTCACCGTCGCCACCTGCACCGGCTACGGCACACCTGGCCTGGACATCAAGCTCGCCGATTCCCTCGGGCTGCGCCCCGACCTGCGGCGGCTGTTCGTCGGGCACATGGGTTGCTACGCGGCCCTGCCCGCGCTGGGCTGCGTAGCGGATTTCGTCGCGGCGCACGGCCGGGCGGCGGTGCTGCTGTGCCTGGAGCTGACCTCCCTGCACATCCAGCCGCCGACCGACGATCCGCAGCAGGTCGTCTCCCACGCGCTCTTCGGCGACGCGGCGGTGGCGGCGGTCCTGCATCCGGCGGCGGCGGGCCTCGCGGTCGTCGACATCGCCTCCTTCACCGACGCCACCGCGAGCGCGCACATGACCTGGGACATCACCGATCTCGGCTTCCGGATGGGGCTTTCACCGCAGGTGCCGGCCGTGCTGGCCCGGCACCTCGGCGCGGTGCTCGACGACCTGCTCGGCCGCAACGGCTTGCGGCGGGCCGACATCCGAGGCTGGGCGGTGCACCCGGGCGGCCCGCGCATCCTCGACACCGTGGCGGACACCCTCGACCTGCCGCCCGCCGCGCTGCAACCGTCGCGCGAGGTTCTCGCCGAACACGGCAACTGCTCGTCCGCGACGCTGCTGCTGGTCCTGGAGGAGCTCCTGGCCGGCGGGCTCCGCTCCGGAAACCACGTCGTGGCGCTGGCCTTCGGCCCCGGGCTGACGCTTTACGCCGCGCTGCTGAAAGCCATCATGTAGACCATGGAACCCGAACCGCTTGCGCCGCACCGCGTGCGCCTGTCGTTCAGCAAGCAGGGCTGGAGCGACGTCGTGTTCGTGCATTGGCCTTGCGCGGCAGGCGACATCGCGGCGCTGCTGCCGCCGCGCACCAGGCCCGACCTGTTCGACGGCACCGCCTGGGTCGGCGTGGTCGGCCTGGTGATGTCGGTGCGCAGCCCGTTCCGGACCCGGTTCACCGAGCTCAACGTGCGGACCTTCGCCGTCGACGAGCGCGGCCGCCGCGGGCTCGTGTTCTTCTCCCTGGAGGCGTCGCATCCGGCTTTCGTCCGCGTGGCCAGAGCGGTCGGCCGCCTGCCGTACCGGTCGGCGACGGTCGAATGCTCGAAGACGGCGACCGAAACCGCCTACCGAGTCGAACGATCCGGCGTCGGCCTGGAGCTGCGCGTCCGGCGTGGCGGCCGGATCGCGCCGACCGGCGCGGACCGGTTCCTCACCGAGCGCTGGCGGATGTTCTCGACCTGGCACCGCTGGCCCATCGAGATCCCGGTGGCGCACGAGCCCTGGGCCCTGGATTCCGCGGAACTGCTGGACTTCACGGACACCGGGCTGCTCGCCGAGTTCGGGCTGGCCCCGCCGAGCCGGCCCGTCGTCCGGTTCGCGTCCAGAGTGGACGCCCGGTTCGGCCTGCCCGCGCCGTTGTGACGCGACACGGCGGGCCCGGCTCCGAGTGGAGCGCGGGCCCGCCGGTTCAGGGGAAAAGCCGCTCAGTCGATCAATTGCCGCCGACGTTGAGGTCGATGCAGGCGTAGAAGGCGTTCGCCGTGTCGGCGACGTTCCAGACCGCCAGCACCTTCTGCTTGCCGCTGACGCCGCCGAGGTCGACGGTGTGCGACAGCTGCGACGGCGGCTGCTGGCCGCCCTGGTCGAACACGGCGACGCGGTTGCCGCCGATGAAGTACTCCCAGGTCGAGGTGCGGTGCGCGGCGGTGAGCGTCCAGTTGAAGGTCACGGAGTTGCCGACCGGCGTCGCGGTCCAGCCCTTGCCGTCGTCGTCGAGCTCCGCGAAGCCCTCGTTGCCACCGCTGCAGCTCTGCAGGCCCTTCGGCCCCTCGACGCTCTGCGGCTCGTACTTGATGGCGCCGCACGGGACGGTTCCCTGGGCGCACTGGGCCTGCCGGCTCGGCGGCGAGTTGACGTAGCCGTGGGCGCTGGCGGTGCTGGTCGGGATCGCGACCAGGGCGGGGGCGAGCGCCGCGCCGACGATGGCTGCGGCGAGTTTCGGCTTCTTGTTCATCTCAGCTCCTTCGGGGGAAACCGCCAGGTCAGATGGGTGGTGCCGGACCGGCGGTGCTGGGTGGAACTTGGCCGAGGAAGGGAGAGGGGACTCCGACGACCACCGGCCCCGGCGGGTCGGACCCCGCGTTGAGCCGATGGTCTGGACCATAAGTTTCGGACATTGCGGCGGTCAAGATTTGCCCGGTCCGCTTTTTTCCCAGGACGTTTGCCAGTTTTCACCTATCGTTCATGAAACGGACCCGGGATCACGTGTGTCCAAATAGGACTAATACGCCCTGTTGTGTCGGGTTCTCGCCGCGTTTTCGGGTGCCGGTCCGCGTGGTGGGACGATCGGTGCCGTCGTTGACATCCGGTGTCGGGCCGCTCGACGATTGCCCGGTGATGATCACGTTCACCCGCCGCCGGCACGTCGACCTGCGTCGCGTGGCGAGCCAGGCGTGTCGCCGGTGATGCCGCGCAACGCGGCGCATCGAGCTTTCCAGTCCGAATAGGACATTCCAATTCCGGATCTTTTCCCGGGTTGCCGTCGGTGACCCACCTGGAGGTGCGTGGACGTGCAGTTGGGCATCCTGAGTCTGGGCAGCACGGAGCCGGACCCGCTGACCGGCGAAACGCGGTCGGCCACCGAACACTTCGACGACGTCGTGCGCCTGGCCGAGTTCGCCGAGCAGCTGGGCCTGGACTACTTCGGCTTCGGCGAACATCACGCGGGCCGGACGGTGGCCACGGCGCCGCCGGTGGTGCTCGCCGCGATCGCGGCCCGGACCAGCCGGATCCGGCTGATCACCACGGTCACGCTGCTGAGCACCCTCGATCCGCTGCGGGTGGCCGAGGACTA
The DNA here is from genome assembly GCF_040655595.1 of Saccharopolyspora sp. NPDC050389. Taxonomy (NCBI): domain Bacteria; kingdom Bacillati; phylum Actinomycetota; class Actinomycetes; order Pseudonocardiales; family Pseudonocardiaceae; genus Saccharopolyspora; species Saccharopolyspora sp. NPDC050389. Next base: position 47,929 of record NZ_JBFAKG010000037.1, on the reverse strand, counting down.
CGCGACGCTCGACCACCTGTCGCACGGCCGCCTCGAACTGATCGTGGGCAAGGGTAATTCCGCCGATCCCTACACCATGTTCGGCTACGACCGCGCGCACCAGTGGGACCTCCAGGCCGAGCACTACGAGCTGCTGCACCGGCTTTGGCGCGAGGAGGACGTCACGTTCACCGGGCGGTTCCGCAGCCCGATTGAGGGCGTCACCAGCCTGCCGAGACCGCTGCAGACCCCGCCGCCGGTCTGGCACGGCGTCGCCACCAGCCAGGCCTCGCCGGATCTCGCCGCCCGCTACGGCGACCCGATCTTCGTGGCCAACGCGATCCAGCCGATGGAGAACTACGGGAAGCTGGTCGACCACTACCGGGAGCGCTGGGCCGCCTACGGCCACGACCCGGCGCGGGCCAGGGTGGGCTCCGGCGGGCTGCTGTTCGTGGGCAAAACCTCCCAGCAGGCAAGGGAAACCCTGCGCCCGTACTACGAGGCTCAGTGGACCGACCGCGACCCCACCCGGGATCGCGGCGGGGTCGGCGACGAGCCGGCCGGGCAGACGCTGGAGAGCAACATCGCCGGCGGCGGGCTGTTCGCCGGTAGCCCCCAGGAGATCGTGGACAAGGTCGGCACCTACCGGGAGCGGTTCGGCCACGACCTGATGATCTTCGGCCCGCAGATCGGCGGCATGCCCTACGAGCTCGTCGCCGACTCCCTCGACCTGTTCGCCGCGGAGGTGGCACCGCACCTGCGATCCCTTTGACCCGCGAGCCGCGGCTCGTGGCGGAGAGCACAACGAACTCGGCGGCTCCGGAGCTCGACTTCCGCGCCGGTGCTGTGTTCGACTGCCGGGAGTTTTCGTGCGGCGAAGGGCGGTGTGGTGAACGCTCGTGTCGCGCTCTACATCGGCGGGTTGCTAGGACCGTTCGGTGGCGGCGTGGTCTCCGCCATGCTGCCGGAGCTCAGCCACGGATTCGGCGTTTCGCAGGGCATCGCGGCGACGTCGCTGACGGTTTACCTGCTGCCGTTCGCGATCGTCATGCTGGTCTCCGGCAGCCTCGGCGAGCGGTGGGGCATGAGCCGCAGCATCCGCGTCGCCTATGCCGGCTACGCGGCCGTGGCGTTGCTGGCCGCGGTCGCGCCGTGGTTCTGGCTCTTCCAGACCAGCCGCGCGTTGCAGGGCATCGCGAACGCGTTCACCACGCCGCTGCTGCTGGCCAAACTCGCCGCCGTCACGCCGAAGGAGCGCCTCGGGCGGGCCTTGGGCACCTACGGCGCGATGCAGGCGATCGGGCAGACGTCGGCGCCGCTGGTCGGCGGGCTCGCGGCGGAAGGCGCCTGGCAGTGGGCCTTCGTCGGCCTCGCCGCGATCGCCGCGGCGCTGGCGATCAGCCCGCTGCCGGCCGACTCGCGGGACGGCGCGGCGCAGCGTCCCGCCGCGCTGCGGGACGCCTGGCGGAAATCCGTGCTGCTGACCGGCGGCGTCGCCTTCGTCGCCTGGGCCTGCCTGGCGGGGCTGCCGTTCCTGGTCTCGTTCCGGCTGGACGACGCTTTCGCGTTGAGCCCGGGTGCGCGCGGGCTGGTGCTCACCGCCTACGGCGTGGCGGGCGCGGTCGGCGCCCGGTTGACCGGCGGGGCGGTGGACCGGTTCGGCCAGCGCGCCATCGTGTGCGTCGGGCTGCTGTTCGCCGCCCTGGCGGTCGGGGCCGTCGGTCTGGTCTCCTGGCTGCCCGCGGTCGCGGTCGCCTGGGCGGTCGGCGGCGTTTGCGGGCAGCTGATCCTGGTCGGCATCCACGCCACGGTGCTCACCGGCGGGGCCGGCGGGCGCGGCGGGATCATCTCCGTGGTGACCGCGCTGCGGTTCCTCGGGATGTCGGCCGCTCCGGCGGCGTTCACCGGCCTCTACCGGCACGACGCGGCGCTGGGCTTCCTGCTCCCGGCCGCGCTGCTGGTACTGACAATTCCCGTTGTTGCCGTTTGGTGGCCGCGCAAAACGCCCGGTTGACCGATCCCGGTGGCGGCATTTTCCCAGTTTGCGCCGGATCCGTGCCGATCTGGACACCGTGCGTTACCGAATCCGATCACCGTCCGACACCGGACCGCGCCAATTGGTTCACCCAATGGTGATCGTTCGTGTGGCAGGCTTCCTCCTGCTTGAACGACAGTCCCTGCCGGCCGGGCACGGGCGCGGATGTTGTGCGGCGCGGCCGGCGAAAGAGGCGAGAGGACAACGCCCGTGAAGATCGCCCGTTGGAAACCGCTAACCCTGTTATTCAGCGCCGCGTTGGTGGTCGTGCCCACGACCGCCACGCTGGCGGCCCCCGATGCCACGGCGGATTCCGCCGTCGAGGACTACTACCAGGACGCGATCGGCAAGACCGGTCCTGAGCTCAAGACCGCACTGCACGGGATCATCAGCAGCGGCACCGCCACCTTGTCCTACGACCAGGTCTGGGACGCGCTGAAGGTCACCGACGAGGACCCGAACAACAACGCCAACGTGATCCTGCTCTACACCGGCCGTTCGCAGGGCAAGGACACCAACGGCGGCGACGCCGACGACTGGAACCGGGAGCACGTCTGGGCGAAGTCCCACGGCGACTTCGGCACCTCGCCGGGCCCCGGCACCGACGTGCACCACCTGCGCCCGACCGACGTCACCGTGAACTCGGATCGCGGCAACAAGGACTTCGACATGGGCGGCACCGAGTCCGTGGAAGCGCCCGGCAACTTCACCGACGGCGATTCGTGGGAGCCGCGCGACGAGGTCAAGGGCGACGTCGCCCGGATGATCTTCTACATGTCGGTGCGCTACGACGGTGGCGACGGCTTCGCCGACCTTGAGGTCAACGACAACGTCGACAACGGCAGCGCGCCGTTCATCGGCCGCGTGTCGGTGCTGAAGGAGTGGAACCAGCAGGATCCGCCGGACGCCGGCGAGCAGCGCCGCAACCAGCTGATCTTCGACCAGTTCCAGCACAACCGGAACCCGTTCATCGACCACCCCGAGTGGGTCGCCGAGATCTGGTGACGATCCCCAGCTGAGGGGCGCCCTCCGTCGACTCGCTCGGCGGAGGGCGCCCCTCACTCCGTTCCGGGGGCGGCCGCTTCGGACAGGAAGCCGGCGAGGATTTCGTTCAGGCGGGCGGCTTTTCCGGTCGGGAGCGCGTGGTGACTGACGCCGGGTAGCACCGCCGTGCGGACATCGGGCACCACGCGTTCGGCCTGCGCGATCAGGCGATGCGGGTCGTGCGCCTTGCTGTTCTCCGCCGCCAGCACGAGGGTCGGCACGGTCAGGCGCGCCGGATCGGGATTCGGGCTGGTGATCGGCTTCGCCGCCCGGAAATCCGCGCCGCGGGCCTGCAGTTCGAGGCAGGCCGGATCGATACCGCTGCCGCCGGTTTCCCAGCGCAGGAAGTCCCGTGTTCGCCGCGGCGTGGGACGCAGCAACATCGGCAGGGCGCGCAGCAGGTAGCGCGGATTCCAGCGGGTGAAGCACGCCGTGGGGTCGAGCAGCGCGAGGCTGCGCACCCGGGGCGAATGGATGGCGTAGTGCAGGGCGATCCACGCTCCGTAGGAATGCCCGCACAGGTCCGCCGTTTCGACGCCGAGCTGGTCGAGCACCGCATCCAGCCACGCCATCTGGTCGCCGACGCCGGTGACGGCCTCGCCGTCGGCGACGCTGCGCCCCGCCTCGCCGATGAGGTCGATGGCGTAGATCCGGTGCCGCTCGCCGAGGTCGCGGACGTTGGCGAACCAGACCGTCGAGGTGGCGCCGCCGCCGTGCAGGAGCACCAACGGCGTGCCATCCGGTGCGCCGCAGGCGTGCACGCGGGTGGTGCCGTAAGCCGTCGGGACTTCGAGCGCGTCGACCGGGCCCGGCCATTTCGCCAGCACCGCGTCGTAGGCGGCGAAGAAATCATCGGCGCCGCGGGAGGTCCGGAAGGCCATCGTGCACCTCGCTCGTCGAGAATCTCGATGATCGAGAGACTAGCGCCTCCTCAGCCCTGATCGGCGCGCATCGCGGCCAGGACCTCGTCGCACCAGGCCAGCATCGACTCCTCGGTGCGGATGCCGCCCCGCAGCACCAGGTACTGGTGCAGCTGCTGCCCGGAAAGTCGTTGCGGCGCGGGGAAATCTCGCTCCTCGATCGCGCAGTAGACGGCCAGTCGCTCGTCGTGCCCACGGCGGTGGCGGGCGATTTCCTCGACGACCCGCTCGATGTCGCCGAAGGACGCGCCGCGGATCTTCACCGACAGCTCGTTGCGGACGGTCGGCTGGTCCACCGGTTCGGCGAGCCAGCGAGCCAGCTCGGCGGCGCCGGCCTCGCCGACCCGGTAGACCTTCTTGTCCGGGCGCTTGTCCTGCGCGACCTCGTCGCAGGACACCCAGCCCAGCTCGACCATCCGCTTCAGGCTCCGGTAGATCTGCTGGTGGCTGGCCGACCAGAAGAAACCGATGGACTTGTCGAACCGGCGCGCCAGCTCGTACCCGGATCCCGCGCGTTCCTGCAGGGAAACCAGGATGGCGTACTCCAACGACACCGACCGCTCCTCAGCTCAGCCACCAACGCCACGCCGACGATAGTCGGCTCAGCTCGTCGCGCCGATCAGCCCGCCCAACCGCGCCCGGATCAGCTCAGCGGCCTCGCGCACGATGCGCTCCACCAGCTCGCCGACCGCGGGAACGTCGTTGATCAGCCCCTGGACCATGCCGGCGCTCCAGATGCCGAGCTCCGGGTCGCCCTGCTCGTAGACCTGGCGGCCGCGGGCACCGGCGACGAGGTCGCGGACGTCCTCGAAGGCCGCGCCGTCGGCCAGCTTCGCCACCACGGCGCGGCTGACGGTGTTGCTGGCGACTCGCGCGGTGTTGCGCAGCGGCCGGAAGATCAGCTCGGTCTCCAGCTCGCTGGCCTCGGCGATGCGCTTCTTGACCGCGTCGTGGATCGGCGATTCGGCCGTGCACATGAACCGGGTGCCCATGTTGATGCCGTCCGCGCCGAGCGCCAGCGCCGCCACCAGGCCGCGGGCGTCGGCGAAACCGCCGGAGGCGATGATCGGGATGCTGAGCTCGTCGGCGGCGCGCGGGATCAGCACCAGGCCGGGGATGTCGTCCTCGCCGGGGTGACCGGCGCATTCGAAGCCGTCGATGCTGACCGCGTCCACGCCGAGCTGTTGCGCCTTGAGCGCGTGCCGGACGCTGGTGCACTTGTGCAGCACCCGCACCCCGGCGGGCTTGAACGCGGCGACCTGGTCGGCCGGGTTGGATCCGGCGGTCTCGACGATCGTGATGCCGGATTCGATGATCGCCTGCCGGTACTCCGCGTACGGGGGCGGCGTGATGGTGGGCAGGATGGTCAGGTTGACGCCGAAGGGCTTGTCGGTCATCTCGCGGCAGCGCGCGATCTCCTTGACCAGGTCCTCCGGCGTCGGCTGGGTGAGCGCGGTGATCATGCCCAGCGCGCCGGATTCGGCGACCGCCGCGACGAGTTCGGCCCGGCCGACCCACTGCATGCCGCCTTGCACGATGGGGTGTTCGATGCCGAATTCCTCGGTGAACCTGGTTCGAAGCACGTTGCTCATTGCTCGCCTCCCGCTGCGCTGCCGACACGGGCGCCGAGGCGCCCGTGCCGGTCAAGCTACTATGCAACAAGATGCAATGCAACGAGTTGCATAGTCGGCCAGGTCTTTGTCTTGTCTTTGAAGCGGCGCAGCCGCTTAGCCCACCTGAGCAACTCGCACCGCTGCGGGTTCTCAGGGGTCTTCTCGCGAGGACAGCCCCGACGTGGTGAATTGGCATTCATGAGTCGGGGATCCCACAGCGAGAAGGCGCCTGAGATTCCGCTACCCGCACCGCTACTCAAAACGAGCGTGGAAAACTCTTAGAAGGAGATGTAGCCGCCGTCGACCGTGATGGTGTCGGCGGTGTGGAAGGCGCTCGCCGGGCTCGCCAGGTAGACCGCCAGCGCGCTGAAGTCCGAGGGCGCGCCCCAGCGGCCCACCGGCATCCGGGGCAGCACCTTGCGCTGGAACCCCTCGGATTGCAGCGCCGGGTCGGCCAGCGGCGTGCTCACCCAGCCCGGCAGCACTGCGTTGGCCCGGATCCCGTGCCGGGCCAGCTCGATCGCGATCGACTTGATCATCGAGATCAACGCGCCCTTCGACGCGGCGTAGGCCTGGCCGCGCGGCTGCCCCTGCCTGGCCGCCAGGCTTGACGTGCCGACCAGGCTGCCGCCCTCGTCCTGCGCCAGCAGCCGGCGCGCCGCCGCGCGCAGCGTGAGGAACGCGCCGTCGACGTTCACCCGCGTCACGCGGTGGAAATCGCTGAGCTCGGTGTCCACGAAGCGGGTCTTGCCGCCGCCGACACCGGCGTTGGCGAAGCACGAGTCCAGCCGCCCGAACTCCTCGACGGTGCGCGACATCGCCGCCTCGACCTGCTCCTCGTCGCCGACGTCGCAGCGCAGCGCGAGCACCTCGCCGCCGTGCTTCTCCAGCTCCCGGGCCGCCGTCTCGTTGCGCTCGGCGTTGGTGCCCCAGATGCAGACGCCCGCGCCGGCGGCCGCCAGCGCGTCGGCCATCGCCAGGCCGATGCCCGAATTGCCGCCGGTGACCACGGAAACGTGCCCGGTGAGATCGAAGGGGTTGGCGGTGTCGCCCATGTGCGTGCCTCCTAGACGGGATCAGTTCTCGACGGGGGATTCGCCGGCCGAGTGTTCGCGGCGCAGCTGGGTCTTGAGGACCTTCCCGCTGGGGTTGCGCGGCAGTTCGGCGACGACCGCCAGCCGGCGCGGGCGCTTGTAGCCGGCGAGCCGCTGCTTGCACCAGTCCTCGATGTCGGCGAACGTCGGCGGATCGGCCGGGTCGCGCGGCGCGACGACCGCCAGCGGCGTCTCGCCCCACCTCTCGTCCGGCACCCCGATCAGCGCGGTCTCGGCGACCTTGGGGTGCGCGGCGAGCACGTCCTCGACCTCGGCGCAGTAGATGTTCTCGCCGCCGGAGATGATCATGTCCTTCTTCCGGTCGACCACGTAGAGGTAGCCCTCGTCGTCCTGGCGCACCAGGTCGCCGGAGTGGAACCAGCCGCCGTGGAACGCCTCGGCGGTCTCCGCCGGTTTGCCCCAGTACTCCCGCATCACGGTCGGGCCGCGGTAGACGATCTCGCCGACCTCGCCGCGCGGCACGTCGTTCATCTCGTCGTCGACCACCCGGGCCTCGACGTTGAGCATCGGGGTGCCGACGGAGCCGATCTTGCGCAGGGCGTCCTCGCCGCGCAGCATCGTGGTCACCGGGCTGCACTCGGTCTGCCCGAACGATGTGGTGATCTCGGCCTGTGGGAACGTGTCGATCATCTTGCGCAGCAGCGTCGTCGACGCTGGCGCGGCGCCCCAGCTGATCCGCCGCAGCGCCGAGAGGTCGTGGTCGGCGATGTCCGGCAGGTCGCAGATCGCCTGCCACTGCGCGGGCACGAAGAAGCACGACGTGATCCGCTCCCGTGCCAGCATCCGCACCGTTTCGGCCGGGTCGAACCGGCCCGACGCGCTGATCACGATCCGCCCGCCGAGCAGCAGGTACGGCAGCATCCCGGACACCCCGGCGATGTGGAACAGCGGCACGCCCACCAGCCAGACGCGGTTGTCCGCGGTGACGCCGTTGTGCACCAGCGAGCTGAAGCTGTGCATCAGCAGGTTGTGGTGGCTGAGCACGGCGCCCTTGGGGCGGCCGGTGGTCCCGGAGGTGTACATGATGAACGCCGGCGACTGCTCGTCGACGGGGGTCTCGGTGTACTCATCGGACGCCGCCGCGAGCGCCGCGTCGTAGTCCTCGGTGTCCTGTCCCGCGCCGCCGCCGATTGCCAGGCAGACGCGCACGTCGGATGCCTTTTCCCTGGCCTTGGCCATGGTTTCGGCCAGGAACGAGTCGACGATCACGGCGGCGGCTCCGCTGTCGGCGAGCGCGTAGGCGACCTCGTCGGCGACCAGCCGGAAGTTGATCGGCACGCAGATCGCGCCGAGCCGCGCGCAGGCGAGGTAGGACTCGACGATCTCCAGCCCGTTGAGCCCGGCCACCGCGATCCGGTCGCCGGGTTCGATGCCGCGGTCCCGCAGCGCGTTCGCCAGCCGGGTGACCCGCTCGTCGAACTCCCGGTAGCTGCGGCTGACGTCCTGGAAGCGCAGTGCGATCTCGTCGGGGATCTTGCGGGCATGCCGGGCCAGCTGGTCGCCTGCGGTCATGCCTCGGCCGGTCACGGATTGCGCAGCAGCGGACATCGTTACCTCGCCGGTGAGGGTGACGTGACGGGCTCATACTGCGTCGCCGAACGGTGGTGGTCAACCCGGGACGGGCGGCCGGGCCCGCGGAAACGACCGGCGCGCAACGCAGGTCATCCGGCTTTGAAGTCCATTATGGACGTAAAAATAGAACATGTTCAGTTCGCCTCGGTTCGGTTACAGTCGGCGTTGACGGATTCGGCTGCCACCGCACCGCCGGGGTGGAGGGAGAGCACATGGACGTCGACGAGTTCCGCGCGAGGGCGCGCGAGTTCCTGGCCGCCAACGCGCCGGAACCGCTGGGCGACCGCGCGCCGGCCGAGCTGCTCCGGGAGGCCAAGCGGTTCCAGGCGGCCGCCTACGACGCGGGCCTGATGGGCATCACCTGGCCTGCCGAGTTCGGCGGGCAGGGCCGCACCGCCGCCGAGCAGCAGGCCTACAACGAGGAAGCGGCCCACTACGACCTGCCGGGCTCGCCGTTCATGGTCGGGATGGGCATGTGCGGCCCGACGCTGCTGGATCTCGGCACCCCGGAGCAGAAGGCGCGCTACCTGCCGAAGCTGTTGCGCGGCGACGAGATCTGGTGCCAGCTGTTCTCCGAGCCCGGCGCGGGCTCCGACGTGGCCAGCCTGCAGACCCGCGCGGTGCGGGAAGCTGGGGGCACCTCCCGCTCGAGCGAAGCCGAGAGTGGGGGAGAATGGGTGATCAACGGCCAGAAGGTGTGGACCTCGGGCGCGCAGTGGTCGGACTTCGGTGCGCTGCTGGCCCGCACCGACCCGGACGTACCGAAGCACCGCGGCATCACCATGTTCGTCATTGACATGCACGCCCCGGGCGTGACGGTGCGGCCGCTGCAGGACATGACCGGCCGGGCGCCGTTCAACGAGGTCTACTTCGACGACGTGCGCATCCCGGCCGATTCGGTGATCGGCGAGGTCGGCGGCGGCTGGTTGGCGGCGGTCACGATGCTCGGGCACGAGCGGGTGTCGATCGGCGGCACGGTGCGGCGCGGCAGCGACCCGCTGGCCTACGACAACCTGGTGGAGCTCGCCCGCCGCCATGGTCGCGCCGAGGACCCGGTGGTGCGCGGCCGGTTGGCCGAGATCTACGCCCAGGAACGGGCGCTCGGCCTGTTCAACAGCCGGTTGCGGCAGGAGGCGGAAGCCGGATCGCCGCCCGGCGCCCGCGGCTCGGTCTCGAAGCTCGCCGGCGCGCTGCTGCTGTGGCGCGCGGTGGACACCGCCGGGCTCATCGCCGGGGCGGAGCTCGCGGCGTGGGAGCCGGGCGACTCGGCGGCCGAGGAGATGGCGATCGCGATCAACTCGACGCCGGCGTCGAGCATCGCCGGCGGCTCCAACCAGATCCAGCGCAACATCATCGGAGAGCGGATCCTCGGCCTGCCGAAGGAGCCCCAGGTGGACCGCGACGTCCCGTTCCGGGAGCTGAAGGTCGGCACGCAGCGCCCCGCGTGAACCGAACGACCGCCGAAGACTTCCTAGGAGTGTGCAATGCAGCTGGTGTTGACCCGCGAGCAACGAGAACTCCGCTCCGCGGTCCGGAAGTTCCTGGCCGAGCACGCGCCGCCGGCGCGGGTGCGCGAGCTGATCGACGGCGACGGCCACGACGCCGGGCTGTGGCGACGGCTCGCCGGTGAACTCGGTGCGACCGGGCTCGTGGTGCCCGAGGAGCACGGCGGATCCGGCGCCGGGCACGTCGAGCGCGCCGTGGTGCTGGAGGAGCTGGGGCGGGCGCTGGCGCCGGTGCCGTTCCTGGCGTCGGCGGTGCTGGCGACCGATGTGCTGCTGGCGCTCGACGATGCCGAAGCACAGGCGGAACTGCTGCCGCGGCTGGCGGCCGGCGAGCTGATCGGCGCGGTCGCCTGGGACGCGGAGTCGATGCCGGCGGCCACTCGGCGGGACGGCTCGTGGGTGCTGGACGGCCGCGCGCCCCAGGTGATCTCCGGCGACATCGCGGACTTCGTGCTGGTGTACGCCAGGGCCGAGCAGGGCGGTTCGTGGTTCCGGGTCGACGGCGCGGATGGCGTGACGAAGACGCCGCTGCGGACGCTGGATCCGACCCGGCGGATCGCGCGGCTGGACTTCGCCGGCGCCCCGGCGCGCCAGGTGTCCACAAAGGACGCCGATGCCGTGCTCGCGAAGGTGCGGGACGCCGCGGCGGTCGCGCTCGCCGCCGAGCAACTGGGCGGGATGGAGCGGGTCCTGGAACTGACGGTGGAGTACGCCAAGGTCCGGGTGCAGTTCGGTCGCGCCATCGGCTCCTACCAGGCGGTCAAGCACGGCTGCGCGGATATGTACAGCGCCTGGGAACAAGCCCAGTCCGCCGTGCGCTACGCCGCCTGGGCCGCCGACGAGGACAGCGCGCAACTGCCGCTGGCGGCGGCGATGGTGCAGGTGCTCGTGTCACCGGCGTACTTCCAGACGGCGGCCGACACCGTCCAGCTGCACGGCGGCATCGGCTACACCTGGGAGCACGACGCCCACCTGTACTACAAGCGCGCAAAGACCTCGGAGCTGCTCCTCGGCACCCCGGACCAGCAGCGCGCCCGCCTCGCGGGTCTCCTCGCGATCTGATCGGGGGGTGCGTGAACGGCGCTGTTCGTCAAGTAAGTTGACCAAGGGTGCCGGCGTGCGGAGATTGGTGGACGATGGGTGAGCGCTCGTTCGAGCTGAGAACCGTTGCGCTCGCGGCATTCGGGCCGACCCTGCTGTTCTCGACGGGCGAGGGCGCCATCATCCCGATGATCCCGCTCATCGCCGCCGACCAGGGCGCGGATCTGGGAACGCTGGGGCTGATCGCCGCCATGATCATGGTGGGCGAGCTCGTCGGCGACGTGCCCAGCGGCGCGCTGGTGCACCGCCTCGGCGAGCGGCGGGCGATGATCGGCGCCGCGATCGTGTCGGTGCTGGGCCTGCTCGGCTGCTACCTCTCGACGAGTCCGTGGATGCTGGGCGCGTGCGTCTTCCTCGTCGGCCTGTCCACGGCGGTGTTCGCGCTCGCCAGGCACGCGTTCATCACCACGGCCGTGCCGCTGCGCTACCGGGCGCGGGCGTTGAGCGTGCTCGGCGGGGTGTTCCGCGCGGGCTACTTCATCGGCCCCTTCCTCGCGGTGCTGGTGCTGATGGCGACGCCCGACAAGCGGGCGGTCTTCCTGATCCACATCGCGTTCGCCCTCGCCTCGGTGATCCTGCTGCTGTGCACGAAGGACCTCGGCACCGGCGGCGAGAAGGCCACCGGACCCGCGCACCAGGGACTGCTCGGCACGCTGGTGCGCCACCGCGGCGTGCTGGTGCGGATGGGCGCCTGCGCCGCGCTGATCGGCGGGCTGCGGGCGTCCCGGATGGTGGTGCTGCCGTTGGTGGCGGTCGCGGCCGGGCTGCCGCCTTCGACCACCGCGCTGATCATCGGAGTCGCGGGCGGGATCGACTTCGCGCTCTCCTACACGTCGGGTCAGATCATGGATCGCTTCGGCCGGATGTGGGCGGCCGTGCCGTCGATGACCGGCCTGGCCGTCGGGCACCTCGCGCTGTTCGCGGTGGACAACGTGCCGACCTTCGCGGTCGTCGCGGTGTTCCTGGCGCTGGCCAACGGAACCAGCAGCGGAATCCTGATGACGCTCGGCGCGGACCTCGCGCCGCAACCCGGCCCGGCGCCGTTCCTCGGCGCCTGGCGGTTCACCGGCGACTTCGGGCAGGCCGTCGGGCCGGTCACGGTGTCCGGCCTGACCGCGCTGGCCGGCGTCGGGTTCGCCGGGGCGGGCATGGGCGTGCTCGGGCTGCTGGGCGCAGGCCTGCTGCTGCGCTACATCCCCCGCTACGTCCCGCGGGCCCGGGTGAGCGGCTGACCACCGGTGTGCCGGGCCACACTACCCGCCCGGCGGAGTGAGCGGCCGCGCCGCGAGATGATCGAATGGGCGGCAACATCGCTGCCGAGCCAGGGGAGAGGCGCATGGCCGCCAAGAAGTCCGTGTGGACGTCGATCGTGGCGGTCGCGCTGCTGGGCCTGATGTGGATCGTGTTCGAGTCCGGCATCTTCGACGCGAAGGTCAGCGCCACCACCGGCCCCGCGGGCGAGCAGCTCGCCGAACTGCGCGTCGCCCCGGCGGGATCGATGGACGGCTACTCGCGCGAGCGGTTCAAGCACTGGACCACGAAGCCCGAAGCCGGGAAGAACTGCAACACCCGCGAGGCGGTGCTGGCGCGGGACGGCCAGAACGTCCGCACCAACAACGCCTGCGAGTCCACCTCCGGCACGTGGACCAGCGTCTACAACGGCCAGCAGCTGACCGACCCGTCGACGATCGACATCGACCACATGGTCCCGCTGGCCAACGCCTGGCGCAGCGGCGCGAACAAGTGGGACGACCAGCGCCGCGAGCAGTTCGCCAACGACATGCAGCTGCCGCAGCTGGTGGCCGTCGACGCGAGTTCCAACCGCAGCAAGGGCGACCAGGACCCGTCCCAGTGGAAGCCCGAGCGCGCGAACTGGTGCAGCTACGCGACGAGCTGGATCACGGTCAAGCGCTCCTACGACCTGACGGTCACCGAACAGGAGCGGAAGGCGCTCCAGGAAATGGTCGCGACCTGCGGCTGATCAGCTCAGGCGCTGTAGCCCTTCGGCGGGATGAGCGTGCTCAGCTGGTCGAAGGTCAACCATTGACGTCCTCTCTGGCCTGACGGCGGGAGATTCCTCGATGTCATGCTGCGGTGACGTTCGAGGATGGTTCACGCAACCGGCTACCCATAGGGGTGCCTTGCCCATGTGGACTGCGCGTGCTCTGCGAACTACCGCGACCGCTCGCAGCAGTCCCCGCCTCCCACGCGGTGGTGGGTTTCCGTCCGGCGGTGCTGAGTGCTCGATCAAGGATGATGATGGCGGCGTTGCGGTCAGCGTGTTCGGTGTGCCCGCAATGCACACATGCGAACAACCGGCCGCAACCCTCACGGGATTCGGGGTCGCGGGTATGGCACTTCGAGCACGTCTGCGACGAACACGGCGCCGGGACCGCGACAAGCTCACTGCCGCACCGGCGGGTCTTGTACTCGAGCTGGCGGCGGATCTCGAACCATCCTTGATCGGCGATACTTCGGTTCAACCCAGCCTTCTGGCGTACGCCTCGGCCGGGCTGCTCGGCAGTGCCTTTGGCGGAGCGGACCATGTTGCGGACCTTCAAGTCCTCGACCGCGATCAAGCCGTGGTTTTTGGCCAGATCATCAGTGAGCTTGTGGTTCCAGTCCGCGCGCCTGCGGGCCTGCCGAGCCTTCACCGCAGCGATCGCCGCGATGGTCTTGCGGAGCCTGTTGGAATACTTTCCCCCGTTGTGTTTTTTGGCGTACTTGATCTGCCGGGCTTTGCGTTGTTCCAATCCTCGCAGCCGCGCCCGTTCGCCAGGAGTCAAGGTGTCGGGTCGTTGACGTTCGGTGCCTTCGCCTGAGACGAACGCCGAGCAGGCGATTCCTACATCCAGCCCGACGGGTGTCCCGGTGTTGACCGGGCGCTGGGCTGGTTCTGGCTGGTGGATGCCGAACGAGATGTGCCATCCCAAGCCATCACGGGACACCGTGGCGTTGCGGACTGCGCCATCCAGCGGGCGAGACAGCCGCAGCCGCACCCACCCCAATTTGGGGAGCTTCACCTGCGCCATGCGGCGCGACACTTTGCGGACCTGCACCGCCTGACCGGGGAACGTCACACCCTGCCGGTGATGCTTGCGCTTGAACTGCGGAAATCCAGCTGGGTGGTTGGGGTTCCAGAAGTTGTCGTAGGCGGTATCGAGCTGCCGGAGAACTTGCTGGGCGCACTGCGCGGGAAGGTCCCGAAGCCAGGCGTGTTCCTTGCGTGCTTCGGTAAGTCCAATGCACTGCTCCGCAGAGCGCACGGTGGCTCGCTGCGCGGACTTGTATGCCCAGATGCGCTGCGCGAGCGCAATGTTCCACACCGCTCGACAGGTATGTGACCACGCCGTGAGCCGTTCCGCCTGTACCTGGTTTGGGTACAGGCGGAACCTCGCCGCCGTGTTCGCCTTCATACTGATCATTTTATGGCCGGTGTATGACAGCGCGGGTTACCGAAGGACTGGTCTGACGGCCAGCGGTCAGCCGTACCTCAGTCCTGAAGACGGAGCACTGCCCGATCGTCGCGGCCTGCTGTAGGGGAACGTCAGCCGGCGAGACCCTGTTCGGCGCCCGGGTGCAGCGGGATCGGGTCGGTCTTGGCGGCGTTCTCCTTCGTGATCTCCTTGGCCGACGGGTGGACCTGCTCCAGGTCGGCCCGCTTGTCGAAGATCAGCTTCGTGATCGCGCAGGCGTTGCCCGCCGCGAAGTCCTCGCGCACCACCAGGAGGTTCGGTACCGCGATCGTCGGCACGTCCGCGGGCAGCTTGTAGGTGGCCGCCGGGATCGTGCTCGCCTCGTAGACCGGGCTGATCTGCCGCATCGCGCCCAGCTGCGGCGTGATGTCGACGAACTTCACCGCGCCGCCCAGCGACGTCGTCAGGTCGGTGATCTCCGGCGTCGGCAGGCCGCCGGACCAGAACAGGCCGTCGACGGTGCCGGATTTCATGCCGTCCACCGCCTTGCCCAGCGCCAGGCGCTGCGCCTGGATGTCGGTGTCCGGGTTCAGCCCGGCCGAGGACAGCACGCGGTTGGCGATGACCTCGGTGCCGGACTTCGGCGAGCCGGTGGAGATCCGCTTGCCGCGCATGTCGGCGACGCTGTTGATACCGGAATCCGCGCGCACCACGACCTGCGTCGAGTTCGGGTAGATCCGGGTCAGCGCCTGGATCTTCTGCGGCTTGCCCTCGAAGCTCGCCTTGCCCTGCACCGCGTCGGCGGCGGTGTCGGCGAGGGTGAACGCGATGTCGTAGTCGCCGGCCACCAGCTGCTGGATGTTCTGCACCGAGGCGCCAGTTTCCGCCGCGGTGGCGCGCAGTTTGGTGTTGTTGCTGATCAGCTGCGCGAGCCCGCCGCCGAGCACGTAGTACACGCCGCCGGTGTTGCCGGTGGCGATCGTCAGCCGGCCGTCCGCCGCCTCGCAGGCCCCGCCCGCGCCGGCCTGGTTGTCCTGCACCTGCTTGCCGCCGCAGCCGGACACGACGAGCACCGCCGCCGCGGCCGCCACCAGCAATGCCTTAACCCGCATCACGAACCTCCTTGATCGTTTCCCTGCGGCGCAGGACGAGCTGTGCGACGAGCCCCAGCACGCAGCAGCCGAGGCCGATGGCCACCACCGGCGGCTCCAGGTACAGCAGGCACAGCGCGCCGGGCACGAACAGCAGCCGCACCGGGAGGCTCACCGGCCCGGCCAGCCAGCCGCCGGTCACCACGCTCAGCGCGGCGACGGCCACGACGGACGCCGCCGCGACCCACAGGACGGTGAGCGGGTCGGTCTGCAGCAGCAGCGCCGATCCGTTGTCGGTCAGCACGAACGCGATCGGCACCAGGAACGCGGGCAGCGTGTACTTCCAGGCCTGCATCATCGTGCCAGTGATCCGCCCGCCGGTGATCGCCGCGGACGCCACCGCGGCCAGCGCGGTCGGCGGTGTCACCTCGGAGAGCACGGCGTAGTAGAAGATGAACATGGCCCGTTCGGCGTCGGCGACGCCGAGGGCGCCGAGCGCAGGCCCGATCACCACCCACGCGATGATGAACGACGCCGTCACCGGCACCGCGAGCCCGAGCACACCGACGGCGAGCGCGGAGAACACCACGGTGAGCACCAGGATCGCGGTCGGGTTGCTGGTGAGCGCCTGAGCGGCTTGGACCAGCGCGTCGGCGAGCTCCTGGCCCAGCCCGGTCTTGGTGATGGTCGAGGTGATGATCCCGGCCGCCGCGCACACCGCCACCACCGGCAGAGCGCCGCGAACCCCGGCCGAAAGCGCGTCCACGATGTCCCGCAACCACTTCAGCGCCGCGGGCCCGGGGCCGTGTTCGGCCCGGACGAGCCCGGAGATCAGCGCGAACAGCGCGGCGACGCCGGTCGCGTAGACGACGGCCGCGAACGGCGGGATGTCCATGGCGAGGAACACCACGATGATCGCCAGCGACAGGAAGTGGTATCCGCCGCGCAGCAGCAGCCGCCACGCGCTGCCGTGCTCGGTTTCGACCGCCTTGGCGCCGAAGCGGCGGGCGTCGGCCTCCACCGCGAACACGATGCCGAGGTAGTACAGCACCGTCGGGATCGTGGCCCAGATCAGCACCGTCAGGTACGAGGTCTGGAGATATTCGGCGATGATGAACGCGGCTGCGCCGAGCGTCGGCGGGGACAGGATCGCGCCGATGCCCGACGCCGCCAGCAGGCCGCCCGCCTGCTCCTTCGGATACCCGGCGCGCCGCAGGATCGGCCAGGTGATCGCGCCGAGGCTCACCGCCGTCGCGGTGCCCGATCCGGAGACGGTGCCGAGCAGGAACCCGGAGAGCACCGTGGTGCGGCCCGGCGCGGTGCGGGAGCGCTTGAACGCGGCGAAGGAGAAGTCGACGAAGAACTGGCCCGCGCCGGAGGCGTTGAGCACCGCGCCGTAGATGGTGAACAGCACGATGTAGCTCGCCGCGACGTCCAGTGGCGTGCCGTAGAACCCGCTGGCGTCGTTGTAGAGCGCGTTGATGATCTGGCTGAAGTCCACGCCCGCGTGCGCGATTCCCCAGTTCTGCGGCAGGAATCCGCCGTAGTAGGCGTAGCCGATGAACGCCGCGCAGATCACCGGCAGGATCCAGCCGGTGGTGCGCCGGGTCGCTTCGAGGACGAGCAGGAGCAGCAGCGCACCGGCCGCGATGTCCAAGGTGGACAGGCTGCCCTGCCGGTCGAGGAACGCGTCGAAGCCGCCGGAGGGGATCGGGAGCACCGGGTAGAACCCGACGAGCAGGGCGATCGCCGACAGCGCCCAGTCGTACCAGGCCGGGTCGTCGCGGTCGCCCTTCGGGCGGCGGCCGCCGGGCCGGTAGCAGATGAACACCAGCGGCAGCGTGCAGCCGAGGAAGATCACCAGGTAGTACTGGTTGCCCTTGGTGAGCGGGTAGAAGACCTGTTTGAGCACCAGCACCGCGACGGCCAGGGCGACCAGGTAGACGAGCAGGTCCGGCCGGCGGGACAGCTGCCGGGCCGGGCGCTCTTCGTCGTGCGCGGCGACGATCTCGCCGACGTCGGTCTTGGCGGCGCCGCGATCGGGCAGCTCGTCGTCGTGCTCAGGCTGCGTCGCCTGGCTCATGCGGTCGCCTTTCCGTGCCGTTCGGCGGTGTTCGGACAAGCGCATGGCCGCCGTCCGGGGAATCGACGTGCAGAAGTCCTTTTTGCGGCGGGAATGTAACTGGCGTCACTCGTCCGGGTCAATAGGCGCGGTTCCCGGATTCGGGGCCACAGTGGATGATCAGGTGCGGGGCACGATCCGGCGGAGGTTCTCGTGCTGCGACGGGCCGGGCGCGGCCTCGGAGATCCACGGGCCGTCCGAGGACGCGTCCAGGATCCCGTCTTCGAGCCAGGAGTAGCGGCCGTCCAGGACATTCCGCGCCAGCCGCCGGTCGGCGGCGTCGGTGTTGTGCCAGAGCCGCCGGAACAGCGTCTCGACGCGGCGGCGAGCTTGGCGGCAGAACGCGTCGGCCAGCTCCACGGCCGACTGGTCCTGGCCCGCCGACCTGGCGTAAACGCAGCTGGCGCTCATCGCGTACAGCTCCGCGCCGATGTCCACGATGCGGCCGAGGAAGAGCTGCCGGTGCTCGAGTTGGCCCTGCCAGCGCGACATCCCGTAGAAGGTCTGCCGCGCGATGCGCCGGCTGGCGCGTTCCACGAACCGCAGGTGTCCGGCCAGCGGCCCGTATCCGCCGAAACCGCCCGGCACCTGGCCCTTGCCGGCCAGCAGCGTCGGCAGCCAGCGCGCGTAGAAGCCGCCCGCGCGGACCGCCGCCCGCGCCTTGCGGGACAGGTCGGCCTTCGGGTCGATGATGTCGCCCGCCACGGACAGGTGCGCGTCGACCGCCTCGCGGGCGATCAGCAGCTTCATGATCTCGCTGGAGCCCTCGAAGATCCGGTTGATCCGCAGGTCCCGCAGGAGCTGTTCGACGGGCACGCCGCGTTCGCCGCGCGCCGCCAGCGAATCCGCCGTCTCGTAGCCGCGCCCGCCGCGGATCTGCACCAGCTCGTCGGCGACCTGCCAGGCCAGCTCCGACGCGTAGAGCTTGGCCAGGGCCGCCTCGATGCGGATGTCGTGCCGGTCGGCGTCGGCCAGCCGGCCGGAAACCTCGAGCACGGCCTCCAGGGCGAAGGCCGTGGCGGCGATGAACGAGACCTTCTCGGAGATCGCCTCGTGCTCGCCGATCGGCCGTCCCCACTGGACCCGCTGCGCCGACCAGCCGCGGGCCACCAGCAGGCACCACTTCGCGGCGGCGGCGCACATCGCGGGCAGCGACAGGCGCCCGGTGTTCAGCGTGGTCAGCGCGATCTTCAGGCCTTCGCCCTCGTGGCCGATCCGGTTCGCCGCGGGCACCACCACGTCGTGCAGCCGGGTCACGCCGTTCTCGATGCCGCGCAGCCCGAGGAACGAGTTGCGGTTCTCCACGGTGATGCCCGCGGCGTCGGCCTCGACGACGAAGGCCGTCACGCCGCCGCGATGTCCCTCCGAGCGCGGCACCCGCGCCAGCACCACCAGCAGGTCCGCGAGCACGCCGTTGGTCGTCCAGAGCTTGACGCCGTTGAGCGTGTAGCTCTGGCCGTCCGCGCTGGGCACGGCGCTGGTGGCCAGCCGCGCCGGATCGCTGCCGACGTCGGGCTCGGTGAGCAGGAAGGCGGTGATCTCGCGGACGCAGCGCGGCAGGAACCGCTGCTTCTGCTCCGCGGTGCCGAACATCTTCACCGGCTGTGGCACGCCGATGGACTGGTGCGCGGACAGCAGCGCGCCGATCGACGGATTGGCCGTGGCGACGAGCATCAGCGCCCGGTGATAGTAGACGGCGGGCAGTCCCAGGCCGCCGTACTCCGCGGGGATCTTGATGCCGAAGGCGCCGATGTCCTTCAGCCCGTTGATCACCTCGTCCGGGATCCGCGCGTCCCGCTCGATCTGCCGCCCGTCGACCTTCGTCGCGCAGAACTCGCGCAGCCGTTCGAGGAACGCCTCGCCTTCCGGCGAGGTCCGGTCCTCGGGCATCGGGTCGATCAGGTCCAGCCGCAGTCGGCCGAGGAACAGCTCCTTGCCGAAACTCGGCCGGTCCCAGCGTGATTCGCGCGCCTCCTCGGCCACCTGCCGGGCCTGCTCGGCGTCGACCCGGATCTCGCGGCTGCTGTCCACTGTGGTCATCGCTGCCCCCAACAAGCCGGACTGAAGTGATGCTGGTCACACAACGGTACTACCGAACGGTAACCGGCAACACCCGGCGGCCGGGGGGTCGGATCCCGGCCGCCGGGCATCAGCCGAGCAGGGCGTCGGGGTCGTGGGCGGGTTGGCCGCCGATGATGGTCGCCGCGATGCCGATCTGGTCGAGGGAATCGGTGGGAACCGCCGTCGGGTCTTCGGCCAGCACGACCGCGTCGGCGAGCCTGCCGGGGGCGAGCGTCCCGAGCTGGTGCTCCAGGAACGCGCTGTGCGCGGCGTTGACCGTGTAGCAGCGCAGAGCTTCTTCGAAGGACACCGCTTCATGCGGGGAGAAGACCTGTCCGTCGGCCGTGCGCCGGGTCAGCATGCGCTGAATCGCTTTCATCGGCGCGCCGTCCGCGACCGGTCGGTCGGAGCTGCCCGCCGCCGGGATCCCGGCGGCGAGCAGGGACCGGAGGCGGTAGACCCAGTCGCGGCGCTGCGGGCCGACGTTGGAAAGCACCGCGTCGCCCAGCGTGTGGATGAAGTAGTTCTGCAGCACCGGAACGACACCCAGCTCGGCGAGCGCGCTGACGTGTTCGGGCGTGGTCACGGAGCAGTGCTCGATGCGGTGGCGCGCGTCCGCGCGCGGCCACCGGGTCAAGGCCTCCCGGTAGGCGTCGATGGCGAGGCCGACCGCGCGGTCTCCGATGGCGTGCGTGGCGACCTGCCAGCCCGAGCGGTGCGCGCTGAGGATCCGGTCCCGGAGCTCTTCGGGTTCCAGCTGCAGCACGCCTCGGTTGCCGGGCTCGTTGGAGAAATCGTCGGTCATCGCCGCGGTGCGGCTGGCCAACGCTCCGTCGGCGAAGATCTTCACCGCGCCCAGCCGCAGCATCGGATCGCCGAGTCCGGTGGTCAACCCGAGGTCGAGGCCGAGTTCGAGCTCGTCGGTGTCGTGTCCGTTGAGTTCTCGCAGTGTTTCGTAGGCGGGCATCAGGGTCGTCCGGACGCGCAGTTTTCCTTCGCGCAGCGCGGTTTGGTAAGCGGCCAGCTCGACCGGGCTCAGCCCGATCCAGCCGCCGCCGATGCCCGCTTCCTGGCAGGCGACGAGGCCCTCGGCGACGTACCGCTGGTGCGCCGCGCCGATCGCCTCGACCAGTTCCCGGACCGCTACCGGCACCAGCAGGTCGTTGACCAGTGCCTGTGCCTGTTCCTGCAGCAGCCCGGTCGGCTCGCCTGCGCCGTCGCGCTCGATGATCCCGCCGCGCACCTGGTCGATGTCGAACACTCCGGCGTCCTCGAGGACCAACGTGTTCCCGACGCCCATGTGCTCGCTGCGGTGCTTCAGCCAGACGCGGTGGGCCGGGGCGATCCGGTCAAGGTCGGCGCGGCGCGGGTGCCCGCCACCGTATCCGGCGGGCTCGTAGCTGTGCCCGATCAGCCAGGCGCCGGCCGGCAGGTCCGCCGCGCGGCGGACCACCCGCTGGTAGATGTCGTCGAGGCCGGCGGCGTCCGACAGGTCCAACTGGGTGAGCCCGAGGCCGAAGCGGCCGGTGTGCGCGTGGGCGTCGTGGAAGCCGGGGACGACGGTGCGACCGCCGAGATCGACGATTCGGTCCGCTTCGAGGCCGGTGACGTCGTCGCCGACCGCGACGATCCGGCCGCCGAGGATGCCCAGTGCGTGGGTTCGTCCCGGCTCGCCCATCGTCCACACGTGACCGTTGCGCAGGATCAGATCGATCTTCATCGGTTCTCCGAAGTCCTTCCACCGGACGGAAAAGCGGCACTCTGCTCCATTGTGGACGAATGTTCGCCGACGTCGGCGCCGAGCATAGCCGAAGGACGCGGGATCGGGTGAAGACGTTGTTTCGGCTAGGATCGGCCGCTGCGCATCGGACGCGGAAACACCAGTGGTGGATCCACCAATAGCCGCGGTTTGTTTCTCGCTTTCGCCAATGACAGCGCCGCGCGGGGTGTTGAGCATTTCCACATCGCATTCCGCTGCCAGGCCGGGCACGCCGTCGACGGCATCGAGTGCTCGCCCGTGAAGGGACCGCTTATGCCAGAGGCGACAGCCGCCGAACCGGCCACCAAGCCGGACCGGTCCACGGAGATCCGCCGGATCGCCCTGGCCACGTACTTCGGCACCGCCCTCGAGTGGTACGACTACTTCATCTACGGAACGGCGGCCGCCCTGGTCTTCCCGGGGCTGTTCTTCCCCGCGCTGGACCCGGTCATCGGCGTCATCGCCTCGCTGGTGACCTTCGCGCTGGGCTTCGTCGCCCGCCCGGTCGGGGCGGTGATCTTCGGCCACATCGGCGACCGCCTCGGCCGACGGGCGGCCCTGATCGGCACCGTGACGCTGATGGGCGTGGCCACCGGGCTCATCGGCTTGCTGCCGTCGTACCAGACCATCGGGATCGCGGCGCCGATCATCCTGGCCGTGCTCCGGCTGTTGCAGGGGATTTCGGCTGGTGGCGAATGGACCGGCGCGGCGCTGCTGGCGATCGAGCACGCCCCGCCGGAGCAGCGCGGGCGCTACGCGGCGGTGCCGCAGCTCGGCTCGCCGACGGCGACCCTGGTTTCCTCCGGCGTCTTCGCGGTGCTGACGCTGCTGCCCGACGAGATGTTCCAGTCCTGGGTCTGGCGGGTGCCGTTCCTGGCCGCGTTCGTGCTGCTGGCCATCGCGCTGTACCTGCGGGTCAAGGTGGAGGAATCGCCGTTGTTCCGGGCGGCGCTGGCCGAGCAGAAGGAGGAGAAGCTGCCGGTGCTGGAGACGATCCGCACCGCGTGGGGCCGGTTGATCATCGGCGGCGCGGCGTACCTGGCGGGAACTGCGGCGTTCTTCGTGCTCACCACCTTCATGATCAGCTACATCTCGAAGACGTTGAAGCTGAGCAGCACGCTGGCGCTGAACGCGACGCTGGTCGGCGCCGTGGTCGAGATCTTGGTGATCATCGTCGCCGGCCGCCTCGCCGACCGGATCGGCGCGGCGAAGGTGTGCGTCATCGGCGCAACGATCTCGGTGCTGGTCGCCTTCCCGGTGTTCTGGCTGGTCGACACCAAGATCCCGGTGCTGGTGATCGCCGGTGTGACGCTGGGCATCGGCGCGATCTCCATCCCGTACGGGCCGATCGGCGTCGCGCTGTCGGTGATGTTCCCGGCCCGGCTGCGCTACAGCGGCGTCGCCCTGTCGGTCGGGCTGGCGAACATCCTGGCCGGGTTCGGGCCGCTCGCCGGCACCTGGGCGCTGGGTGCGACCGGCGGGCAGTCGTGGGGACCCGCGCTGCTGCTGGCGCTGATCGCGTTCATCACGCTGGTCGGCTCCGTGGGCGCACACCGCGTCAGCCGCCGCGCCCCCGAATGGGACGCCGTGTGATTCCAAGCCCGGCGAGCGAGTGAGGGGAGCAAACAGTGAACACGGCTCGCAGCGGTGGCGAACTCGTCGTCGCGCAGTTGGAGAAGCACGGTGTCACCACGGCGTTCTGCGTGCCGGGGGAGAGCTACCTTGAGGTGCTCGACGCGCTGCACGACTCGCCGATCAGGCTCGTCGTCTGCCGCCATGAAGGCGGCGCGGCGTACATGGCCGACGCGGACGCCAGGCTCACCGGCGGCGTCGGCGTGTGCCTGGTGACGCGGGGACCGGGCGCGTCGAACGCCCTGGTCGCCCTGCACACCGCCTGGCAGGACCGGGTGCCGTTGCTGCTGTTGGTCGGCCTCATCCCGCGCGGCGAACGCGATCGCGAAGCGTTCCAGGAGTTCGACCTGGCTCGCACGTTCGGTGCATCGGCGAAGTCCGTGCTGACGATCGACCGGGCCGACCGGATCCCCGAACAGCTCGCGCAGTCCTTCCTCATCGCGCGCAGCGGTCGCCCCGGTCCGGTCGTGGTGGGGCTGCCGGAGGACATGCTCCGCGATGCCGTCGAGGTGAGGGACGGGGAACCGTTCCCGCTGCCGCGAACGGCGATCGAGGACGGCCAGGCGAACTCGGTGGCGGCCCTGATCGCCGACGCCCGGCGGCCGCTGGTGGTGCTCGGCGGTTCGCCGTGGGAACCCGGCGCAGCCGCGCTGATCCGGCAGTGGGCCGAGAACTGGGAGCTACCGGTCGTCACCGACTTCCGGCATCAGGACCTCCTGGACAACGAATCGGCCTCCTACGCGGGGTTCCTGGGATTCGGCCGCGACGAGGAAACCGCTCGCGCACTCGCCGACGCGGATGTCGTGATCGCGGTCGGCACCCCGCTCGGCGACGTGGCCTCGGACGGCTGGTCGCTGGTGCGGCCGGACACCGCGGTCGTGTCGGTGTTGCCGGACCCGGAAGGGCATTCCG
The DNA here is from genome assembly GCF_040655595.1 of Saccharopolyspora sp. NPDC050389. Classification (NCBI taxonomy): domain Bacteria; kingdom Bacillati; phylum Actinomycetota; class Actinomycetes; order Pseudonocardiales; family Pseudonocardiaceae; genus Saccharopolyspora; species Saccharopolyspora sp. NPDC050389. The sequence continues at coordinate 24,052 of NZ_JBFAKG010000037.1, read as the reverse complement.
CGATCCACCGGCCGCGGCACCGGTTCCTCGCCACCCCGGCGGCCTTCGCCGAGGCCATGGTCGCGACGTCGCCACCCGACGAGCGCCCGTGGGCCGCGCACACGCGCGAGTTGCGGGAACGTTTCGAGTGGTTCCGCACGCCGCAACCGGTCGGCGACCGGCTGGACCTCGGAATCGCCATGGCAGAGCTGCAAAAACGCCTGCCGGTTGACGCCGTCGTAACGTTCGGCGCGGGCAACCACGCCCTGTGGGCGCAGCGCTACCTGTCCTACCGCACCTATCCCGCGCAGCTCGCGCCGCGCAACGGGTCGATGGGCTACGGCGTCCCGGCGGCGGTGGCCGCAGCCATCCGGCATCCGCAGCGGCGGGTCGTTTCGGTGGCCGGAGACGGCTGCTTCCTCATGAACGGCCAGGAGTTCGCCACGGCCGTCGCCGAGGGCGCCGCGCCGGTGATCGTCGTGGTCAGCAACGGCATGTACGGCACGATCCGCCAGCACCAGGCGCTGCGGCACCCCGGCCGGGAATCTGGAACGCGCCTGGTGAATCCCGACTTCGCCGCGTACGCCCGAGCCTTCGGTGGGCACGGCGAACTGGTCGAGGAAACCGAGCAGGTCGGTCCGGCGCTGGACCGCGCCTTCGCCACCGGCCTCCCGGCCATCGTCGAGCTGCGCATCGACGGCGCCCGGATCGCCCCGGAAACCACGCTCGACGACCTGCGGAAATGACCGTGCGACCGGCAACCTCGGATGACCCGCGCGTGATCCGGCGGTTGCCTGAACGCTACCCGCCACGTGCAGGATGGGCGGGTGAGGATCCTGCCCGATGACGGCCCGCTGCGCCTCGCGGACCTGCTCGCCGAGGCGGAGCTGGGGCTGCGGCTGCTGACCGCGGCCGACACCGGCCCCGCCCGCCAGATCGACGGCGCGCACGCCATCGAGATCGCCAACCCGTCACGGTGGGTGCCGCCGCACTGGCTGCTGCTGACGACCGGCATGCGCATCCAGCGCAAGCCGACGGAGCAGCGGGCGCTGGTTCGGGAGCTCGCGGGATCCAACATCGCCGCGCTCGGCTACGCGACCGGCATCGTCACGCGGCGGGTCCCGACGGCACTGCTGGACGAGGCGGATCGGTTGGGGTTCCCGGTGATCGAGGTGCCGCTGGAGACGCCGCACCGGGACGTGATCGGCTTCGTGCAGCAGAAGGTGCTGGGCTCTTCCCCGGAACTGCTGCAACGGGTGCTGCAAACCCAGGCATATCTGATGGGCGTGGAGGAGGACGACCCGCTCGCGCACGCCGAAGCCCCCGAGATCGCGCTGCTGCGGCGGTTGCAACCGCTGGTGGGCACCGAAGTGATCCTGCTGCGCACCGATGGCCGCCCCAACTGGCCGGAAGACCACCTGCACGCCAGGGAGTTGCGCGAAGCCCTGCACGCGCAGCCGGCCAACGGCCCGGCAGAAGTCGGCGTCGACGATCTGCGATACCTGGCGCTGCCGGTGCGAACCGGGCCCTACATGTTCGGCTGGCTGGTCCGGGAAGCCCGGGACGGGGATGGGGCGCAGCTCCTGCCGGTGTTGCGTTCGGCGGCCCAACTCCTGGGCGTGATGTACGTGGCTCGTGAGCACGAACCTGCGGAACTCCGCGCACAGCGCCGGCATCTGCTCGAAAGTGCGCTGTTCGACGGGGTCACCACGAACGGCGACGGAGACCTGGACCGGCGGGCCCGCATCGTCGGCTTCGACTTCGGCTCGGACTGTCGCGTGCTGGTCTACCGGCCGGCCGGGAACCGCTCCGAGCTGGGCCAGGTGGAGGCGGCGCTGAACGCGGCCAGGATGCCGTTCCTGGCCACCGCGCACGGTGCCGATGTCATCGTTTTCGCCCAGGGCGAGGGAGAAATCTTGGCCGGCTCCGTTGAATCGCTGCCGGCGGGGCGGGTCGGTGTCGGCCGCGCGGTGCGATCGCTGGGGCGGGCGAAGGAGTCGCTGGCCGACGCCGAGTTCGTGCTCGGCCGGATGACCGCAGTGCCCGGCAAGCTGACCGTGGCGGACTTCTCGGAGCTGTCCCTGGCGAACTGGCTGATCGCCCGGCTGCCGAGCCCCGAGATCGCCGAGAAGTCGGGCGATTTCCTGGCCGGGCTGCGGGAGCAACCGCTGCTGTTCGAAACGGTCGTCGCCTACCTGGGCGCTGACCTCGACACGACGGCCACGGCGGAGGCCTTGCACCTGCACCCGAACTCGGTGCGCTACCGGCTCACCCGGGCCGAGCACGCGCTCGGTGCGCCGCTGCGCCGTCCGGAGACGATCGCCGGCCTGCACGCCGCTCTGCTGTCCGAAGGCCTGCTCTGAATCTTTGGTGGAAGTCCAATCGGTGGCGCCTCGTTTTTCGTCTCCGCAGCCGCGGCCAGTCCTACCACGGCACGCACGGCCTGGGCGCCAGCATCGCGGGCATCCAGGAGAACCGGTGATCGGCGCGAAGTTCTCTAGTCGGCCTTCGGCCAAGGAACGCGCATAGCGAAGTGCAGCCACGTCGCCAGCACCACCAGGGCTGCCGTCGCACCGCCGAGCACCATGACCGTCGACGGGGAGGTGCGGTCCAGGATGACACCGCCGACCAAGGCTCCCGCGGAGAAGGTCGCCTGGAACGACGCGGTGAACAGCACCGACGCCGCTTCCGGCGCGTGCGGGGCGGACTTCGCGAACCACGTCTGCGAGGCGACCGGCACGGCGCCGTAGGCGATGCCCCAGACGGCGAGCAGCCCAACCGCACCGACACCGGACCGGCCGAGCACCGGCAGCAGCAGGGTCGCCCCGGCGATCATGCCTGCGGCGATCCCGAATGCGGCGTGTGGACGACGCGCCACGATCGCCCCTCCGGCGAAGTTCCCGACGATTCCGGCGACTCCGTAGGTCAGCAGAAAGGCCGTGATCAGACCCGGGCCGATGCGGGTGACTTGTTCGAGGAACGGCGTCACGTAGGTGTAAGCGCCGAAGTGGGCGAGCACGACGAGGAACGTCAGCAGCAGCGCGAAGCGGGTGTTGCCGCTGCGGAACATCCCGCGAAGCACGCTCAAGCGGGTGACCTGAACCGGAGGCATCGCGGGAACGACCGCGAGCAGCATGGCGAACACCACCGCCGCCAGCGCGCCCATCACGGCGAAAGCCGCCCGCCAGCCCGCGAGATCCCCGATGAACGTGCCCACGGGGACCCCGAGCACGGATCCAAGGGGTACCGCGGCGAAGATCACCGCGGTCGCCCGGCCGACCGACTCCGCGCGCACCAGCCGCCCGGCCAGGCTGGCCGCGATCGACCAGAACCCACCGATGGTGATCCCCACCAGCACCCGCGAGACCAGGACGAGCCAGTAGTCCGGCGCGACCGCGGCCAGGAAGCTCGCCAGCGCCAGCAGCGCCATGAAGCCGCTCAGCATCAGCCGGCGGTCGATGCGCGCGAACACCACCGTGACCAGCGGGGCGGAGATCGCCGCGAGGAAGCCCGGCATGGTCATCATCAGCCCCGCCATCCCGTCCGAGATCGCGAAACCGGCGCCGATCGACGTTAGCAGCCCGATCGGCAGGATCTCGATGGTGACGATCGAGAAGATCCCCAGCATCACGGCGACGACGCCGAGCCAGCCGAGCAAGGACGATCGCGTTGGTGCTGCGGGGGTTTCGGTCGCAGCGGTGATTGTGGACAACGGCTCCATGCGGACCAGTGCAGCAACGACCGGGGCCGGGATCTGGCAGGTTTGAGACCTCACCCCGGCGAACCACGTCGACGTCGCATTCCTGCCGGTCGGACGAATGCGCCACGCCGGTGAGCTCGGACTTGCGGGTCGACCTAAGCTCTGAGCATGGCGAAGTACTTCGACGTGCATCCGGAGAACCCGCAGCGGCGCGCTATCGGGCAGGTGGTGGACATCGTCCGCGACAACGGCCTGATCGCGTACCCGACGGACTCGTGCTTCGCGCTCGGTGCCCAGCTGGGCAACAAGGACGGCATCGACCGGATCCGGGCCATCCGGCACCTCGGCGACCGGCACCACTTCACCCTGGTGTGCCAGAACTTCGCGCAGCTCGGCCAGTTCGTGATCATCAACAACGCGGTGTTCCGCGCCATCAAGGCGTCGACGCCGGGCAGCTACACCTTCATCCTGCCCGCCACCAAGGAAGTGCCGCGCCGGCTGATGCACCCGAAGAAGAAGACCGTCGGCGTGCGCATCCCGGACCACGTCGTGGTGCAGGCGCTGCTGGCGGAGCTCGGCGAGCCGATGCTGTCCAGCACGCTGCTGCTGCCCGGCGAGGAGGAGCCGATGACGCAGGGCTGGCAGATCAAGGACGAGCTCGACCACGTCCTGGACGCCGTGATCGACTCCGGCGACTGCGGCACCGAGCCCACCACCGTGATCGACTTCTCCGGTCCGGAGCCGGAGGTGATCCGCCACGGCGCCGGCGACACCTCGCGCTTCGAGTAACGCGCCGAACACTCGCCGCGACGGCTCCCACCATCTGGTGGGGGCCGTTTTTCATTGTCCTGACCAGTGGATTCGTTCGCGCGCGACATTGCGGACGTTCACATCGTGGAACGTATACACAAATCTTTGACGTGTACACATTCGCGACAGAGGATGCATCCAACGAATCCGGACGGAGGACGCACCGATGGGCGAGAAGGAGTCACCGGCGACCCCGCCGCGACTTGACCACGTCGTGATCGCCACACCGACGCTGGACGAGACGGTCGCCGAATTCGCCGCCCGCACCGGCGTGCGGCCCGCCGCGGGCGGCGCGCACCCGGACCGCGGTACCCGCAACTACCTGGTCTCCTTCGGCGGCGACAGCTACCTGGAGATCATCGGCCCGGACCCCGACCGCACCGTCGGCGACGATGCCCTCACCTTCGGGCTGGCGGCGCTGAGCGAACCCCGCGTCGCCGCCTGGGCGGTGCACCCGGCCGACATCGACGAGGCCGCGGCGCACATCGGCCCGGTCGGCCCCGGGCAGCGCCGCACCACCGCCGGCGAGCTGCTCGAATGGCGCCTCACCGAACCGCCGAACGGGCTGCCCGGCGGCGTCGTCCCGTTCCTCATCGACTGGGGCGCCACGACCTCGCCCGCCGTCGGGCCGCCGGCGGTGGAGCTGGTGTCGTTCACCGGCAGCCACCCGGATCCCGGCACCGTGCGCCCGGTTCTGGACGCGATCGGCACCTCGTTGCGGCTGACCACCGGCCCCGCCGCGCTCGCCCTCACCATCTCCGGCGCGCACGGGCTCGTCGAATTCCGCTGAACAGCCAGGAAAACCGAACACGGATGGGAAAGCACCACCGATGACCGACACGATGCGCGCGCTGGTCCTGGAAGGTCACGGCGACCTCGACCAGCTGCGCCTGCGCGACGACCACCCGAAGCCCACCGCCACCCCCGGCCACGTCGTGATCAAGGTGCGGGCGACGTCGTTCAACTACCACGACATCTTCACCACCCGCGGCATGCCGGGCATCAAGATCCCGTTCCCGGTGGTCATCGGCCTGGACCTGGTGGGCGACGTCGCCGAGCTCGGCGAGGGCGTGACCGGCTGGTCGGTCGGTGACCGCGTGCTGGTGCACCCGATCCACCCGGAGCGGGGCCTGATGGGCGAGACCCTCGACGGCGGCCTCGCGCAGTACGCGCTCGTGTCGGCGGAGCAGCTGATCCCGCTGCCCGACGAGGTCGAGTACGCGCAGGCGGCGGCGCTGCCGGTGGCCTACGGCACCGCGCACCGGATGATCGTCGGGAAGGAGACCGTCAAGGCCGGCGACAAGGTGCTGATCCTCGGCGCCTCCGGCGGCGTCGGCACCGCCTCGGTGATCCTCTGCAAGAAGCTGGGCGCGCACGTGATCGCCGCCGTCGGCGACGACGACAAGGGCGAGAAGCTCAAGGCGATCGGCGCCGACGAGGTCGTCAACTACAAGACCGAGAACTTCCTTGACTACGTCAAGAAGCACCACGGCAAGCCGCAGCGCTACAGCTACGACACCGGCGTCGACGTGGTGATCAACTACACCGGCGGCGACACCTGGGCGCCGACGCTGCGCTGCGTGAAGCTCGGCGGCAAGATCCTGGTCTGCGGCGCCACGGCGGGCTACGACCCGACCGAGGACCTGCGCTACATCTGGACCTTCGAGCTCCAGGTGATCGGCTCCAACGGCTTCTCCGGCGACGACTTCCGCGCCCTGCTGGACGGTGTCGCGACCGGCGACTACGAGCCGCTGATCGACCAGGTGCTGCCGCTGTCGCGGGCCCGCGAGGGGCTGGCCCGGCTGGAGGACCGCAAGTTCATCGGCAAGATCGTCGTCGACCCGTGGGGCGACGAGTGATGGCCGGGCTGACCGCCTCCGACGTCGAGGAAAAGCTGCGGGCCGCGCCCTTCCACCAATGGCTGGACCTGCGGGTCGTGGAGCTGACCAAGGACCGCATCGAGCTCACCGCGCGCTGGCGCGAGGAGTGGATCAGCGACCCCGAGACCCGCACCACGCACGGCGGCATCCTGGCCTCGCTGCTGGATCTCGCCGCCGACTGGGCGCTCACCGGCACCATCGGCCGCGGCGTGCCCACGGTGGACCTGACCGTCAACTACCTGCGCGCGGCGCTGCCGGGCGACCTGCGGGTGATCGGCCGCCTGATCCGGCCCGGCCGGCAGGTGTCGGTGGCCGAGGCCGAGGTGCTCGACCAGGACGGCAAGACCGTCGCCATCGGGCGGGGCACCTTCCTGTCCGCCGCGGCGCAGTGAGGAAGAGCATGAGCGACTTCGACTACCGCAACCAGGGCGACGTCGTCACCGCGGACCGCCCGGACGCGCCGGCCATCATCGCCGTGACCGAAACCGGCGCCCGGCAGCTGACCTACCGCGAGTTCGACGCGGCCGTCGACGCGGTCGCCGCCTGGACCTCGGGCCAGGGCCTGAGCCGGGGCGACGCGGTGGGGATCATCGGCGAGAACACCCCGGAGTGGCTGGTGGCGTTCTACGCCTTGCAGCGCGCCGGGCTGGTGCCGGTGCCGGTCAGCTACAAGCTGCCCAGCGACGGCGTCGCGTACGTGCTGGAAAACGCCGGTGCGCGGGCGGTTTTCGCGGACGCTCGCGGCGGCGAGCTCGTCGCGGGCACCGGCGTGCAGGTGTGGGAGCTCGACGGCCTGATCGAGCGGACGCCGCGCAGCGACGGGAAGTTCGCCTCGATCGTGCCCGATCCCGAAGACCCGGCGATGATCCTCTACACCTCGGGCTCCACCGGCCGCCCGAAGGGCGTCGTGCTGTCCCAGCGCAGCCACCTGTGGGTGCTGGGCCTGCGGGCGAGCGCTCCCGGTCCGGCCGACGCCCGCTACCTGGTGGCCGCGCCGCTGTACCACATGAACGCCTTGGCCAACTGCCAGCAGGCGTTCGGTGTCGGCGCGACCGTGGTGCTGCTGCCGAAGTTCTCCGCGCGGCAGTTCCTCCAGGCGGTGGGGGAGCACCGGGTGACCCGGGTGACCGGCGTTCCGCCGATGTTCGCGCTGCTGCTCCGAGAGGACGACCTGGTGACCACCGTGGACACCAGCAGCGTCATCGACGTGTTCATGGGCTCCGCGCCCGCATCGCAGGCGCTGTTCCACGACGTTCGCGCGCTGTTCCCACACGCGGATCTGTACTTCGGTTACGGGACAACGGAATCCGGCCCGGTCGCGTTCACCGACCACCCGGGCGGCCTGCCCACTCCCGACGGCTCGGTCGGCGTGGCCGATCCCAACGTCGAGCTGCGGCTGGTCCCGCTGGCCGGGGTCGTGAGTGATTCTTCCGGTAAGAACCGGAACGATCACTCACGAGAGGGCGTGCTGGAGATCCGCTGCCCGGCCCTGATGACCGGCTACCACCGGCGGCCCGACCTGGCCGGCCCGGTGACCGCGGACGGCTTCTACCACACCAAGGACGTCTTCCGCGTCGACGAGAACGGGTTCTACTTCTTCACCGGCCGCGAGGACGACATGTTCACCAGCGGCGGCGAGAACGTCTACCCGGCGGCGGTGGAGGAGATCCTCGAATCGCATCCGGCCGTCCGCCAGGCCGCGGTGATCGGGGTCCCGGACGAGATCAAGGGCCACAAGCCGGTCGCGTTCGTCAGCCTCCGCCCTGCCACCCAGGCCGGTCCCGACGAGCTGCGGAAGCACGTGCTGGACAACGCCGAACCGTACGCGCACCCGCGCCAGGTCTGGATCGTCGACGAGCTGCCGCTGTCGTCGACCAACAAGATCGACCGCAACGTGCTCGCGCGCCGCGCGGCGGAACTGCTCGGAGGTGCGGCGACGTGAGCACCGCCGACGCGGCTGCCGAGCAGTACGCGAACCTCCGCAGGCTGATCCTGGAGCAGCAGCTCAAGCCGGGCACCCTGCTGCTGGAAACCGCGCTGGCGGCCCGCTTCGGCGTGTCCCGCACGCCGGTCCGGGAGGCGCTGGCGCGGCTGGCCCAGGAAGGCTTGATCACCAAGCAGAAGCGCGGCTACGTCGTGGACGAGCTGAGCCCGGAGGAGATCATCGAGGTCTTCGACGTGCGCATCCTACTGGAGTGCGCCGCCGTGGAGAAGGCCGCCACCGACTGCGACGACTTCCGGCTCGCGCACCTCCAACAGCTCACCGAGCAGCTCGACGAGCTGATCGCGACGCTGCGGACCGCGATCGACACCGGCGACACCGCGACGCAGGCCGCCACCGGCGAGGCGATCCTCGCCGCGAACGTGCGCTGGCACGAGGCGCTGCGCGCCGGCAGCCGCAACCGGACGCTGATCCGGATGATCAACCAGCTGATGGACGTGCAGAAGATCTACAACCCGCTGATGAAGGTGCACGACCTGGCGGAGATCTCGAAAGGCCAGCAGCAGCACCACGAACTGGTGGCCGCGCTGCGCGACCGCGATCCGGCCCGGGCCCGCGAGATCATGACCGACCACCTCACCAGGGTGCGGCAGATCCGGGTGGCCGAGTTCGCCCGCAGCCTGCATTCCGCCGAACAGCGCGGGGGCTCGTCATGACCGCCGTGCACACCGCCCGGGCCATCCGGCCGGGCTGGCAGCTGGCGACGGGCACCGTCGTGATCCTGCTGGTGCTGGAGGAGATCCTCACCCGCACCGGCATGCTCCCGGCGGACTACTTCCCGCCGGTCAGCCAGATCGTCGTGGCGCTGCTGCCGGAACTGGCCGGGGCGCAGCTGTGGCTCCAGCTTGGCCAGACGCTGCAGGGCTGGTTCGTGGCGCTGGTGCTGGCGACCGTGCTGGCGGTGCCGCTCGGGCTGCTGCTGGGCACGGTGTGGTGGGTGCGGGCGCTGACCAGGCCGATCGTGGAGTTCCTCCGCCCGGTCCCGTCGGTGGCGCTGATCCCGCTGGTCGTGCTCGCGCTGGGCACCGGCAAGCAGAGCGAACTGTTCCTGGCGACCTTCGCGGCGTTCTGGCAACTGCTGGTGGCCACGACGGCGGGCGCGGGAGCGGTCGACCGGGTCACCGCGGAAACCGCCCGCTGCTACGGGCTGACCAGGGCGCAGACCCTGCGCTGGGTGGCGCTGCCCTCGGCGCTGCCGTACCTGATGACCGGCATCCGGGTCGCCTCGGCGACCTCGCTGATCCTGGTCGTCACGGCCGAGATCATCATCGGCGTGCCGGGCCTGGGCGCGCAGATCAGCCTCAACCGCGCCGGCGGCTCGCCGGACCTGATGTACGCGTACATCATCGTCACCGGCCTGCTCGGCTGGCTGATCAACACCGCGCTGTCCGCGGGGGAGCGGCGGCTGCTGCACTGGGATCCGGCGAATCGGGACGCGGCGAATCGGGGCGCGCGATGAACCGACGAGTCCTTTCCGCACTGCTCGGCGTGGTCGGCGCCGTCGCCACCGTGGCGATCTGGTGGCTGGCCACCGAGAACTCCGCCAGCGTCTACTTCCCGCCGCTGAGCCGGATCCTGGAAACCGCCCAGGAGCACTGGCTGTCCGCCGAGGGCCGCGCCGACATCGCCTCCAGCATCGGCAACCTGCTGTCCGGGCTGGCCATCGGCGTCGTCGCGGGCATCGTGGTCGGCGTGGCGCTCGGCCAGGTCTCGCTGCTGCACCGGGCGCTGTCGCCGAGCATCGAGTTCGTCCGCGCCATCCCGGCCACCGCGCTGCTGCCGTTCGCGATGATGCTGTTCGGGCTGGGCACCGAGATGAAGGTGTTCCTGATCGCGCTGGGCTGCGTGTGGCCGGTGCTGCTCAACGCGCTGGACGGCACGCGTTCGCTGGAGCCGACGCTGCGCGACACCGCCAGCGTCTACGGCATCACCGGCGTGCGCCGGCAGCTGAACATCGTGCTGCCCTCGGCCGCGCCACGCATCGCCAGCGGCATCCGCGTCGCCATCCCGCTGAGCCTGATCCTGACGGTCACCAGCGAGATGGTCGGCAGCCACCAGGGCATCGGGTTCGTCATCGTCGACGCGCAGAACACCTTCCGGATCACCGACATGTGGTCCGGGGTGCTGCTGCTCGGCGTGCTCGGCTTCGCCCTGACCTGGCTGTTCGGCGTGGCCGAGAAACTGCTCCTGCCCTGGGAGAAACGCGCGGAGCGGACGCGATGAGGCGCGCTCCACTTCGGACACCGGTGAGGAAGACATGCTCGAAGTAACCAACATCGCCAAGGAATTCCCCACCCGCACCGGAACCGCGCGGGTCGTCGACGACGTCACCTTCACGGTCGGCGAGCGGGAGTTCTTCACCATCGTCGGCCCGTCCGGCGCGGGCAAGACGACCGTGCTGCGCTGCCTCACCGGGCTGGCCAAGCCCACCGAGGGCACCGTCCGGTTCAACGGCAAGGAGATCACGGGCCCGCCACCGGAGTTCGCGGTGGTGTTCCAGGACTACGCCCGCTCGCTGATGGCGTGGTTCACCGTGCGGCGCAACGTCGAACTGCCGCTGCGCAACCTCGGGCTGTCCGCCGCCGAGCGGCGCGAACGGGTCGAAACCGCGCTCGTGCAGGTCGGCCTGTCCGAGGCGGGGGCGAAGTACCCGTGGCAGCTCTCCGGCGGCATGCAGCAGCGGGTGGCGATCGCCCGCGCGATCGCCTACCGCCCGCAGGTGCTGATCATGGACGAACCGTTCGCCTCGGTCGACGCGCAGACCCGCGCCGACTTGGAAGACCTCCTGCTGCGGGTGCGTGACGAGACGGACCTGGCGCTGGTGTTCGTCACCCACGACGTGGACGAGGCGGTCTACCTCAGCGACCGGGTCGCGATCCTGAGCCGCTCGCCCAGCCGAATCGACGAGATCGTGCCGATCGACCTGCCCGCGGAGCGGGACCAGATCGGCACCAAGGAACTGCCGGAATTCGCCCGCCTGCGGGCACACGTGTTCAGCCGGATCAGGGCAATGGTCAACACCGCCGAGCCCCAGTCCGCGCATTAGGTTGGAGGAGAAAATGCGGGGAATCCCCAGGGTCTTCGCGGCGCTGGTCGCGTTGCTCGCGGTGACGGCGTTGGCCGCCTGCGGCGGGCCGGAACTCACCAAGACCGCCGACGGCCGCACCGCGCTGCGCGTCGGCATCATCCCGACCATCGACGCCGCGCCGCTGTACCTCGGTGTCAGCGAAGGCATCTTCGCCAAGCACGGGCTCGACGTGACGGTGCACGTCGCCGACAGCGGGGCCGCGCTGATCCCGGCGACGATCAAGCAGGAGAACCAGATCGGCTACGCCAACGTGATCAGCGACTTCCAGGCCGCCGAGCAGGGGCTGGACATCAAGCTGGTCCACAACTGCTGCGGCTCCGGCGCGGACCCGGCCAAGGACGTCTCGCAGGTGCTGGTCAAGCCGGACGGCCCGATCCGCACCGTCGGTGACCTGGCGCACGCCAACATCGCGGTCAACTCGCTGCACAACATCGGCGAGGTGAGCATCAAGATGGCGCTGGAGAAGCGCGGCGTGGACGTCTCCGGCATCCGGTTCACGCCGATGCCGTTCTCGGACATGAACGACGCGCTCAAGCGCGGTGACGTGGACGCGATCTGGCAGGTCGAGCCGAACGTGCAGGCCGCCCTCGCCGCCGGGTTCACCCCGCTGATCTCGAACTTCGTCGAGGCCCGCCCGGAGGCGACGCTGGGCTACTACCTCACCAGCGGCGCGTTCGCGAAGCAGAACCCGCAGGTGGTCCAGGCGTTCTCGGACGCCATGGACGAAGCGAACCGGTTCGCCACCGAGAACCCCGACAAGGCGCGCGAGGCGGTGATGATCAACATGAGGTTCAACCCGGAGATCGTGTCAACCGCCAACCTGCCTACCTACCCGCAGGGACTCGACCGCGCCAGCGCCGAGGAATACGCCACCTACGCGGTCAAGTACGGAGCCATCGAGAAGGCCCCTGACCTGGGCGGACTCTTCTGGTCCGGGCCCGGGAACTGATCATGCGGGCGACCGCGACACGCCGGGAGAACCAACCCGACACGATGCCCGTAGACCGTGTAGTGTTTACGGCGGTCGTATTTCTGGGGTCGTGTTCGCGCACACTCGCAGGATGGTGATGCGGGCGTGCTGCTATCTGGTGTAGCTGGAGAAGTCGCCGTTCGAAAACCGCGACCCAGGTGGTCACGAAGTGTGAGCGCCTGTAGTAGTACCGGCTCCCAGAAGGAGAGAGACATGGCACAGGGAACCGTGAAGTGGTTCAACTCGGAAAAGGGCTTCGGCTTCATCGCGCCTGACGACGGCGGCGCGGACGTCTTCGTCCACTACTCGGCGATCGACGCTCGCGGTTTCCGCAGCCTCGACGAGGACCAGAAGGTCACCTACGAGGTCACCCAGGGCCCCAAGGGCCCGCAGGCCAGCGACGTGCGCGTCGTCTGAGTTCGGGTGAACCGGCCGGTACCGGACTCCGGGCCGGCCCCTGAGCTACGCGAAGGCCCCGCACCCCACCGGGTGCGGGGCCTTCGCCCTTTCTTCAGGCGCGTCGGCGGCGGAGCAGACCGAACAGCGAGGCGACGAGCAGGACGCCCGCGATGATCGTGACCGCCAGGCCCATCCGGTGCAGCCCGGCGTCGTCCGCGTGGACGCCGATCACCAGTGCCAGGAGCGCGGCCGAGAGGTTCGCACCGACGTACTGCGAGGTGCGGTAGAGCCCGGATGCCGCGCCCATCCGCTCCGCCGGAGTGGCCGCGTACATCGCGCTCTGGTTGCCCATGTTGTTGAACCCGTTGGGCAGCCCCAGCATCGCGGAGATCACCAGCAGCAGCGGGATCGGCGAGTCGGCGTCCGGCACGGTCAGCAGCAGCCCGCCGACGCACAGCGCGGCGGTCCCGACGATCAGCGCCGCGCGCGGCCCGCGGTTGCGCTGCAGCCGGGTCGCCAGCAGCGTGGACACGGCGCCGACGGCCGCGATCGGCAGCACCACCAGGCCGGCGCCGACCGGTCCCAGCCCCCGGGTTTCCTCCAGCCATTGCGGCAGGCCGTAGAAGATGCAGTAGAACGCCGTGTAGGTCACGATCGTGCGGCCGTAGGTGAACGACAGCCCGCGCCGCGCCAGCAGGCGCATGTCCAGGAACGGATCGCGGGCTCGCAGGCCCCACCAGACGGTCATCGCGGCGGCCGGGACGGCGACGCCCAGCCACCACCACTCCGGGGTCGCGGCCAGCGACAGCAACCAGAACATCAGCGCGGTGATCGAGACCGCGAACAGCAGCATGCCGACCGGGTCGATCTGCGCGAGCGCCTTCAGCCGCCCGCCGCCCCGCGCCGGAGGATCCGCCGGGCCCCACCGCATTATCACCGCGCCGCCGACCAGCGCCAGCGGCACGTTGATCCAGAACACCCCGGCCCAGCCGAAGCCGCCCACGAGCAACCCGCCGAGGGTGGGCCCGAGCGCGGCGGTGACCTGCGAGCAGATGGCGAGCGCGGCCAGCGCGTTGGTCGGGCGGGAGCGCAGCTGGTCGGCGGCGCGGCGGATCATCGCGACGCCGCACGGGTACTGAGCGGCGGTTCCGATGCCGATCAGGACGCGGCAGACCACCAGCGCCGCGATGTTCGGCGCGAACGGGGCCGCCACCGAGGTGATGCCGACCAGGACGAGCCCGGCGAGGCTGGTGCGGCGCGGGCCGAGCACGTCGGCGATGCGGCCCATCGCCGGGGCGGCGACGGCGGTGGCCAGGTAGAGCGCGGAGACCAGCCAGGTCACCGAGGTGCCCGCGTCGAAGTAGGAGCGGATGGCGACCAGGGCGACCGCGATCATCGACGAGTTGAGCGGCTGCAGGATCGTGCCGAAGGCGATCGGCGTGATGAACCTGCCCGGTAGCTCCGGTTCGGGCGCGGGCTTCGCCGACCGCAACAGATCTTCAGCGTTGCTGTCTTTTTGGGAGGATGGTTCGGGCGTCGTTCGAGGCATCGGTCAATCTCGGATCGGAGCTGGGATCAGGAGTCGGCGAGGCGGTCCAACAGCTTGGCGGAGAGCACCAGCAGCTCCCGCTCGACGTCGGTGAGCCCGGTCATGGCCTGGGCCAGCCACGCCTCGCGCTGGCTCCGGTCCCGCATGATCTGGCGGCGGCCCGCTTCGGTGATCCGGACGATGGCGGCCCGGCGATCTGCCGGGTCCGCGTCGCGCTCGGCCAGCTCGGCATCGATGAGGCGCTGCACGATCCGGGCCATGGACTGCGGCGTGACGCGCTCGGCGGCGGCCAGCGCGCTGGCGGTCGCCGGACCGTCGCGCTCCAGGCGGCCCAGCACCGCCAGGCGCCCCAGGGTCAGCTCGCCGGGCTCGCGCTCGGCGCGCAGCCGCCGCGCTAGGCGCATCACGCCCATCCGGACCTCGGTGGCCGCCTGAGCGATCCCGGCGGTGTCATCGGCGGCGGGATCGTCACGAGTCATGTATTCAGCATAGCTGTGTTTCTCGGAGCGGTCAGATGCGCTGCAGCCGGGCGGTGACGTGCGGCGTCATCGGCAGGCCGACCATCGCGCGGCTCTCGGCGTACTGAAGCGCGCCGTCGGCGTCGAGCGCGTAACTGCGCTGCGCGGCCTCGACGTCCTTCGCGGTCGCGGCGCGGACGACGCTGTCGGTGGACAACTCCCAGCGCTGCGGGCTCGCCGTGCCGTAGAACAACTCCAGGATTCCGGTGCAGTGGCTGATCAGCAGCTCCAGGCTCCCGCCGGGTTGCGGCCGCCACCAGCCGGTTTCCCACGCCGCCGGCCGCAGCACGTTGCCCTCGGCGTCGAGCAGCCAGGCCCGCGCCTCGTGACGCAGGAACGGCCGCCCGTCATGGGCGATCGTGACCTGCTGCCCGAACCGGTACGGCCCTTCGATGCTCGGGTAGTCGACCTCGCCGCCTCCGCGCCACACGCCGACCAGCTCCCGCAGCGGGGCACACGTGTCGTGCAGCGGCGGCCCGCTGCGCAGGTCCGTGGTCTCGGCCGGGATTGGCAGCGGAGCGTGCTCACTGGAAGAACCCATGCCGGCAGGGTAGCGGCACGATCAAACCGGGCCGCACAGACTAATCGTCCACTGTGGAATTCTGCTGGTGCCGGTTTTTCGGGCCGGTGCCGCGCTGCAGCCGGGCCTGCAGGCCGTCGAGGTTGCGGGCCAGCGCGTGCTCGAAGAGGCCGTCGATGTCGTCGACGGCCTCGGTGCGCAAACCCGCGAGCATCGGGAACCGCCCGGTCGCGTACAACGCCTGCACCTGGCCGTCCAGCGACCTCCACCACTGCTCGGCGACGACGCCGGTCGCCTCCTCGGCCTCGGCTTCGGATTCCCGGGACAGCGCGAGGCCGCGCACCATCGAGGGCAGCGTCAGCGCCTCACGCGTGATCTCGTCCGGGTCCAGCCCGAGGCCGTCCAGGGCGCGCAGGGTCCATTCGGTGTGCGCCATCGCCTCCGGGATCAGCTTCGGTCGCGTCACGGACACCGCGCTCGCCATCCAGGGATGCCGCCGGTAGAGCTCCCACTGCGTCCGGCAGACGAGTTCGAGCTTCGCCCGCCAGCCGGGCGGGCCCGGTTCCGGCAGTGGTCGTTCGAGGAACACGGCGCGCATCATCTCGTGCACCAGCTCTTCCTTGCTGGCCACGTGCCGGTACAGCGACATCGGGCCGACTCCCAGCTCGGCCGCGATCCGGCGCATGGACACCGCTTTCGGCCCTTCGGCGTCCGCCGCCGCCACCGCGACGGCGACGATCCGCTGCAGGGTCAGCGCCGGTTCGGCCGGGCGGTCCGGTGGCGGTGGCGACTGCGATGCGCTGACGACCGTGCCCGCGCCGCGCCGTGCTTCGACCAGCCCCTCGCGGCGGAGCTCGGCGAGCGCTTTCGTGGCGGTGGCCATGGCCACGCCCCATTCGCGGGTGATCGATCGGGTGGACGGCACGCGGTCGCCGGGGCGCAGTTCGCCACGCGCGATGCGATCGCGGATCGCGGAAACGATCCGCAGGTACGGGGGCTCGGTCGCTCCAGTCATCAACACCTCCAGCGGCATCGTAATCGTACTAGTGCACTATGGTGACGAGCTAGTGCACTTTTTGGCCAGTCCCGCAAAATCGCCGATTTTGTGGGAATTTAATCCGGACCGATTATCGGTTGACGGGATTCGATACGGTGTACTCATGAATGAGTACGGCGTATCGCGGAGGTCTTGATGCACGATCCCGAAGCCGTTGTCGGCGCGCTCGTGGCGGCGTTCGACGACGACCCGTTGACGAGCTGGTTGTTCCCAGGCGCCGAGGACCGGCGAGCGGCGCTGCCCCACGTCTTCGCCGCGGCGGTCGCGGCGTCGATCGAGGCCGGGGAGCTCGCCGTGGCCGGTGACGGCTCGGCGGTGGCGGTGTGGCTGCCGCAGGCGGCGCACGATCCGGGGTTCGGTGACGACGGCGAGCTCCCGGCCGTGTTCCAGCCGCACCTCGAACGGCTGGAGATCTTCAGCCGGCTGGTGCTGGCGCGGCATCCGCGCGGGCGATCCCACCTGTACCTGCCGTTCCTCGGCGTCCGGCCGCAGCGGCGTGGCGCGGGGCTGGGATCCGCGCTGCTGGCCGACCGGCTGGCCCGGGCCGACGCCGAAGGCGTGCCCGCCTATCTGGAGGCGAGTTCGCCCCGCAACCGGCCGCTGTACGAGCGCCACGGCTTCCGCGAGCTGGGGGAGCCGATCGTGCTGCCCGACGGGCCACCGATCTGGCCGATGTGGCGGGACCCGAAGACCAACTACGAGGAGAGCTGACATGAGCGTGACGAGCGAGATCATCGCCGGTGGCGACGACGACTTCATGGCGGTGCGGAAGGTGACCGCGGCGGGCAGCCAGCTGGAGATCGGCCGCGCGCTGGCCGCCGAAGCCGCCGCGACGTTCGGCTGGGCGCCGGTCCCGGCCGACCCGGTGATGGCCCGGGCGCGCCGCGCCTGGTTCGAGCGGAACTGGCCGCAGCACCACGAGCGGATGCGCGGCGCGGCCGAGGCCGCCGGCGTCGACTTCGACGACGACCGGGTGCACCTCGACGGGCTGACCGGCGTGCCGAGCGGGTCGGCCTGCTCGGTGACCTACCTCCGGCCGTCCACGACGAAGGAGGGGCACGGGCTCTTCGGGCGCAACTACGACTTCTTCACCACCAGCGCCGAGGAGATCTTCGCGGCGCTCGGCGGGCCCGAACCGGCCGGGCCGCGACCGCCGATGGCGTCCAGGCCCTACGTGCTCAACAGCATCCCGGACGCCGGCCCGACCACGACGGTGCTCACCATGAACGAGCTCGACGGCTGCATGGAGGGCATCAACGAGCACGGGCTCGCGGTGGCCCTGCTGATCGCCGACGCGGAGAACACCGCCCCGCCGGTCGAGGCGGGCCCGCAGGTCGGGATCTCCTCGGCGCAGCTGCCCAGGTTCGTGCTGGACACCTGCGCCACTGCGGACGAGGCGAAGCAAGCGCTGCTCGGCGCCAAGCAGTACGACCTGGGCGTGCCGCTGCACTACCTGATCGCCGATGCGGCGGGCAACGCGTTCATCTGGGAACGCGGCGACGCCGGCATCGAGCACATCATCGACATCGACGGCGACGCACTGTGCCTCACCAACCACCTGGTGCACAAGCAGCAAGCGGGAGAACTGCCGCCGGACAACGAGGAAACCCTGCGGACCTACGGGCGCTACCGGACGCTGCTCGACCGGACCGGCGGCTCGGTGATGTCCGGCGAGCGGCTGCGCGCGACCCTCGACGAGATCGGATTCGACGCCACCAACGCCGGGCACTACCCGGTCCGGACGCTCTGGCGCACGGTGTTCGACCTCGACGAGCGGACCATGTCGACGAGGTTCTACCTCGGTGACACCGCGACCGGTGGCCTCCGGCACAGCGCCGAGCTGACGTTCGGCCCCGGCCTGCTGGCCGGCTGACCGGAGCCCTGCGCCGCCTACCCTTCGATGTCCGATGTGGACGGTTCGCGGCGCAGGGTCTCGCGGACGAGGTCGCGCAGCCAGTCCGTGCCGGGTGCGGGAAGGGCCCGCCGGTACGTGTAGAGCGAGACCTCGACCGTGGGGATCTCGAACGGCAGCTCGAAGGTCCGCACCTGCGACGAGCGGGTGAACAGGCCCGCGACGCCGCTGGGCACCGCCGAGAGGTACCGGGTGCGGGCGAGCAGCTCGGGCAGCACCGCGAAGTGCGGCACCCGCGCCGCGACCTCGCGGCGGTGCCCGAGCCGGGTCAGCTCCTGGTCCGCGTCGATGTGCCCGGCGGCCGGATCGACCACGATGTGCCGTTCCCGCAGGTATTCCTCCAGGGTGGGGCGCTCGCCGATGCGCGGGTGGTCGCGCGCGATCAGCCCGACGTAGTGCTCCTGGAACAACGCGTCGCGGCGCAGGTCCGGGGCGTCGATGCGCGGCGTGCAGATGACGGCGTCGGTGCGCCCCTGGCGGAGCTGCTGCGGCGCGGCAGCCATGTCCAGCGGCGTCACCTCGACGGCGCAGCGCGGCGCCTGCTCCTCCAGCCGGGCCAGGATCGGCGGCAGCAGGCTGATCTCGCCCAGGTCGGTCGCGCAGATCCGGAAGGTGCGCACCGACGTGGCCGGGTCGAACCGGCCCGCCCCGGACACCGTCTCGTCGATCACCTCCAGCGCCTGCCGCAGGCGCGGGTACATGCGCTCGGCGATCTCGGTCGGCGCGAGGCCGTCGGGCGAGCGGACGAACAGCTCGTCGGTGAACTGGCGCCGCAGCCGGCGCAGCGCGTGGCTCACCGACGGCTGCGTGATGAACAGCGCCTCGGCGGTCTTCGTCACGCTGCGGGTTTCGTAGAGCAGCACGAAGGTCCGCATCAGGTTCAGGTCCACGTCGACCACCCAGTGAGAATAAGGCCTGTCTATGGCGGGATCAACAGCATTCATTAGGACTATGACCACTGCTTGCCTAGGGTGGCGGGCATCACCGACAGGCCCTCCGAGCCGGAAGCGAGCAACGATGCCCGACGTGCGCCAGGCGACCTACGACCTGCTGCGATCGCATGATCTGACGACGATCTTCGGCAATCCCGGATCCAACGAGCTGCCGTTCCTGGCCGGGATGCCGGCGGACTTCCGGTACGTGCTCGGCCTGCACGAGGGCGCCGTGCTGGCGATGGCCGACGGGTATGCGCTGGCCCGCGGCGGATCGGCGCTGGTCAACCTGCACGCGGCGGCCGGCACCGGGAACGCGCTGGGCCCGCTGACGAACTCGGTGTACTCGCACAGCCCGCTGATCATCACCGCCGGGCAGCAGGTGCGCTCGACCATCGGCCAGGAGGTCATGCTGGCCAACGTCGACGCCGCGACGCTGCCGAAGCCGCTGGTGAAGTGGAGCTGCGAACCGGCGTGCGCGCAGGACGTGCCGCGCTCGATCAGCCACGCGATCCACATCGCGAACCTGCCTGCGAAGGGCCCGGTGTACGTGTCGGTGCCCTACGACGACTGGAGCCAGGAGGCGCCGCCGGAGGCCCGGCACCTGCTGGAGCGCACCACCGGCACCGCCGGATCGCTGAGCGCCGCGCAGCTCGCCGACCTGGCCGGCGCGCTCGACGCGGCCGAGAACCCGGTGCTGGTGCTGGGGCCGGAGGTCGACGCCCAGTACGCCAACGACGACGCGGTGCGGCTCGCGGACCGGTTGGGCGCGCCGGTGTGGATCGCGCCGTCGGCGTCGCGCTGCCCGTTCCCCACCCGGCACCGCAGCTTCCGCGGCGTGCTGCCCGCCGCGGTCCAGGGCGTCACCGACGCCCTGGCGGACCACGACCTGATCCTGGTCGCCGGCGCGCCGGTGTTCCGCTATCACCAGTTCGTGCCCGGCGAGTACCTCCCGACGGGTGCCCGGCTGATCCAGCTGACCGGCGACCCCGGCGAGGCCGCGCGGGCGCCGATGGGGCAGGCGCTGGTCGGCGACGTCAAGGACGCGCTGTCCAGGCTGGCCGACGCCGTCACCGCCGGCCGCAAGCCGGAGCTGCCGCCGCTGCCGGAGCACCCGCCGGTGCGGTCCGGTGGCGACCGGCTGCACCCGGCGGAGCTGTTCGCGGTGCTGCGGGAGAACGCGCCTGCGGATGCCGTCTACGTCAAGGAATCCACCGCGACGGCGGCCGACTTCTGGGCCCAGATGGACCTCTCCAGGCAGGGCAGCTACTTCTTCCCGGCCTCCGGCGGGCTCGGCTTCGGGCTGCCCGCCGCCGTCGGCGCGCAGCTGGCCCACGACGACCGGCAGGTGATCGGGCTCATCGGCGACGGCTCGGCCAACTACGGCATCACGGCGCTGTGGACGGCCGCGCAGTACGAGATCCCGGTGATCATCGTGATCCTGAAGAACGGCACCTACGGCGCGCTGCGCTGGTTCTCGAAGGTGCTCGACGCGGGGGAGACGCCCGGCATGGACGTGCCCGGCATCGACTTCGTGCAGATCGCCGGCGGCTACGGCGTCGCGGCGACCTCGGTGCGCACCCGCGAGGAGTTCGCCGATGCCCTGGCCGCCGCGCTGCGCTCCGGAAAACCGGCCGTGATCGAGGCCGAGACCGAACTCACCGAACCCTGACCGGCCTTTCCCCGCGGACTTTGATTGTAATTCCCGCAGGGGTTCCGCTACCCGCACCGCTAGGCAAAACGAGCCTGGAACCTGCCTCTAAGGAAAACCTTTGTCCCAGCAGACTGTCGGGGCCGTCGTCGGCGGCGCCCGGCTCAACGGCTTCCACCTCAAGGTCCTGATCATGTGCTCGTTGCTGATGATCGTGGACGGCTACGACATGGTGTCCTACGGCACCGTGATCTCGCACTTGATGGACGAGTGGCACATGGACCCGGTCACGGCCGGGACGCTCGGCTCCGTCGCGCTGGTCGGCATGCTCGTCGGCGGCCTGTTCGTCGCGCCGCTGGCCGACCGGTACGGCAGGCGGCCGCTGATGATCACCTGCGTGACCATCGCCAGCATCGCGTCGTTCAGCTGCGCGTTGGCCACCGGGCCGGTGCAGCTCGGCGTGCTGCGGTTCGTCGTCGGCGTGTCGCTGGGCGCGCTGGTGCCCAACTTCAACGCGCTGGCCGGTGAAATCGCGCCACGGCGGGCGAAAGCGCTTTTCGTGACGCTGGTTTCGTCGTTCTACTCGGTGGGCGGGATCGCCGCCGCGGTGTTCGCCATCTACATCGAGCCGATGTGGACCTGGCGCGGCGTGTTCTACGTGGCGGCGCTGCCGCTGCTGATGGTGCCGTTCCTGCTGCGCCACCTCCCGGAATCGCCGGACTTCCTGGCCAGCCGGGGCGACCGGGAGCGGCTGCTGGCCGTGCTGCGCAAGATCGACCCGGCCGCGGAGCTGGACGACGTGGTCGTCGAGCGGCCCACTGCGGCGGGCAAGGCCCGGCTGCGGCAGCTGTTCGCCAACGGCAACGCGCTCAACAACGTGCTGATCTGGGTCTTCTTCGCGATGTGCATGCTGCTGAGCTACGGGCTCAACACGTGGCTGCCGAAGCTGATGCAGACCGCCGGCTATCCGCTGGGCTCGGCGCTGTGGAACCTGGTGGTGCTCAACCTGGGCGGCATGGTCGGCGCCATCGCCGGCGGCTGGATCGCGGACCGCTGGAACTACCGCAACACACTGGTGACGTACTTCGTGCTGGCATCCGTGTCGCTGGTCGGCCTGTCGTTCAACCCGAACTCGGTGGTGCTCAACGTGCTGCTGTTCGTCGCCGGTGCGGCGACGGTCGGCGTGCTGGCGATCATCCACGCGTTCGCCGTGGAGTACTACCCGGCCGAGGTGCGTTCCACCGGTGTCGGCTGGGCGGCCGGGATCGGCCGCATCGGCGCGATTGGCGGCCCCACGCTCGGCGGCGCGCTCTTGGCGCTGGAACTGCCGTTCCAGCAGAACTTCATCGCAGTCGCGGTTCCCGGCGTCGTCGGCGCGCTCGCCGTGGCGCTGGTGGCCAAGAAGAAGTTCCGCAGCCCGGAACCGGAACGGGCAGCGGCGAGCTGACCAGGACCAAAAGTTCGATTCGCTTGAGAAAGGCCGTTATACATGACGATTCTGGATGTCGAACGCTGGGCGAAGCGGGTCTTCACCGGCAGCTGGAGCCCGGCGAGCGGCACCCCGACGGAGGTCGTCGAGCCGGCGACCGGGCAGGTGCTGGGCCACGTCGGCGCCGCCACGCCCGGCGACATCGACGAGGCGTGCGCCAAGGCCGCCGCCGCGCAGCGGGAGTGGGAGAACACGCCGTTCGAGGAGCGCGCCGCGATCATGCGCCGCGCCGGGCGGCTGTTCGAGGAGCACGCCGAGGAGATCCGCCGCTGGATCATCCGCGAGGCCGGTTCCATCCCGCCGAAGGCGGAGCTTGAGGCACACAGCGCGGCCAACGAGTGCTTCGAAGCGGCCGCGCTGCCGTCCCACCCGGCCGGTTCGCTGCTGCCGTCGGCGGACGGCCGGCTGAGCCTCAGCCGCCGGGTGGCCGCCGGTGTCGTCGGCGTCATCGCGCCGTTCAACTTCCCGCTGATCCTGTCGATCCGCGCCGTTGCCCCGGCGCTGGCGCTGGGCAACACGGTGGTGCTCAAGCCCGACACCCGGACCGCGGTGTGCGGCGGCGTGGTGCTGGCGGCGATCTTCGAGGCCGCCGGTGTTCCGGAAGGCGTGTTCCAGATGCTGCCGGGCGGCGCCGACGCCGGGGCGGCGCTGGTGGCCAACAAGCACACCCGCGTCATCGCGTTCACCGGCTCCACCGCCGCCGGTCGCAAGGTCGCGGAAGCCGCCGCGACCCACCTGAAGCGCGCGCACCTGGAGCTCGGCGGCAACAACGCGCTGATCGTGCTGCCGGACGCCGACATCGCCGCCGCCGCGTCGGCGGGCGCATGGGGATCGTTCCTGCACCAGGGGCAGATCTGCATGGCCTCGGGCCGGCACCTGGTGCACGAGTCCATTGCGGACGAATACGTGGCCGCGCTCGCCGAGAAGGCCCGCAACCTGCCGGTCGGCGACCCGAACACCGCCGAGGTGGCGCTGGGGCCGATCATCGACGAGCGGCAGCGCGACAACATCCACCGGCTGGTCACCGACAGCGTCGCGGCCGGTGCGACGCTGGCCGCCGGCGGCGAGTACGACGGGCTGTTCTACCGGCCGACCGTGCTCGACCACGTTCGCCGCGACACCCCGGCGTTCTGCGACGAGATCTTCGGCCCGGTCGCACCCGTGCTGCGCTACCGCACGATCGAGGAGGCCATCGAGATCGCGCGCGACACCGAGTACGGCCTGTCGCTGAGCGTGCTCGGCGGCGACGCCATGGCGGCGTGGGAGGTCGCCAAGCAGATCCCCAGCGGCCTGGTGCACGTCAACGACCAGACCGTCGGCGACCACGCGCACATCCCGTTCGGCGGCGTGGGCGCCTCCGGCAACGGCGGTCGCGTCGGCGGCGCGGAAGCGAACCTGGAGTCGTTCACCGAAACCCAGTGGGTCACCATCCAGGGCAAGATCCAGCAGTACCCGTTCTGATCCGCGACGGCGGCTGATGGAGGGCCGGCTCGACCTCTCCTGACACCGGCGCGGGGCAGCCGGGCGGGCGGAAGCTGATCGACAACGTGCGGGGCTTCACGCTGACCGCGAACGGGCCGCGCGAGTTCGGCAGCC
>NZ_JBFAKG010000036.1:0-95390 GCF_040655595.1 Saccharopolyspora sp. NPDC050389 | reverse complement strand
GACACGTCAACCGCATAAAAATGATCAAACGACAGATGTTCGGCCGCGCCAAGCCCGACCTGCTCCGCAAACGCATCCTGCTCAGCGACTGAGCCTCGGGCCAGATTCACGGAAACCGTGCCAGAGCCCACATTCGGCCGCCGTTGACAATGTGGCCTTCGACGACAGCGAAGAGCGTGGGGGCGACTTTCGGCGGCCCCGGAGAACCGCATCGCCTGAACCAACGAGCCCCTGCGTCTTTCACTGGGTGAGGGGGCGCGTTCGTCGTCTCTGGTCTAGGCCGCAGCAAAGGATTTCGTCCTCTGTTACGCGCCTCGCGGCATTTGCAGGCTCTGCGGAGGCGGGAAACCGGCACGTGGTTTGCCCGGGGCGGAAGAGCCCAGCTCAACCGCAGTAGCGCTACGCACGGGTCCGTCAGTCCACTTCCATCGACGATGACCCGCCCCGGCGACCCATCGAATGCCGCTGAAGACGTCTGCGGGTGGGTCATGGTTGCGGTCTGGACGGGAGCGATCTCCTTCGCCTCGGCCTCAGCGCGGCGGCCTCTTGGCCTTCTCCAAAGTCATCCCGTCCTGCTTCCAGAGCCCTTGAGACTCGCCGCGCTCGCCGAAGCTCAGGCACACGATCCGCACGTCGTAGCCGCGCTCGGCATACAGGGCGAGCGCCCCACCCGCTCGCCACACGAAGTCGCCAGAATGCGCGCTGACCACCAGCACTGAGGGGGCTTTGTCCGTCGCCATCTTCGCCGAACCTTTCCTGTCGTATTCCGCTCGACCGCTTGTCCGCCTCGTGGTGGTAGACGCGGGAAGCCGGTTTCGTCATCGAGCAGCACGAACGGTTCAAGCTGGGGATCGTTGAGCGGCTGGTCGCCCGAAAGTCCGTCCCTGATCAGCCGGGAGATTCCTGACGGATCCCCGGATGCGCGCGTCGGATGCTGACCAGGTCATTGCGGCGGCCTGCGATCACTTGATGAAGCCAGCACCGCTGTGTTCCATGGACGTATCGGTTTCCCGACGTAGGAGTCAGGTCTGTGCTAGGTCCCGACCGGTCGAGCCCGAAAGCGCAGTACGTCAGCGGGTTCACCAACCTGGAAAACGAGATCAGCGTCGAAAGCCTGCCTTGAGCTTCCCCCCGAAGCGTGGAGGACTCCACTTATGCTGCTGCTGGCTCGGGGGTGACGGCGTTCTCGTAGTCGATGGGTGAGCGCATTCCGCATCGGCTGTGCCGCAGCCGTCCATTGTAGAACTCCGCGATCCATTTCACAACAACTGTTTTCGCTTCCGCTGGATGTCGAGGCGGGGGAGGCTCGGACCTGGTTCGGGCGGGCCACTATCCGGGCGATCCCGTCTTCGTCGCCGCGCCGGCCTGGGCACCATCCCGCGCCGGTGGCATCCATTCCTGGTGTCACGCCGGCGTGACACGCGGAGCTTCCAATGTTCATGCGGAATTGTGAAATCTGGCATGGCTGATTGTCGTCAGCTGCTAGAAACGAAAAGTCGACTGACGTTTGGATCGGCACCACTTCCGCTGGAGCGCCTGAGATGATCGAATCCTGCTTGTCTTGCCTGATCGGAGGCTGATTCGATATAGCTGAACGTTGACAGGCATAGCGAATATCGTCCATTCTAGGGTCGGGTGATCATGTGATCAATCGGCAATTGAATTGGCTAGCGCACTACGCCGGTGGACGATACGCGCCGAAGAAGTGCCGGAACATCGTCGACAGGTTCACGCTATGGAAGTCATGCTCGCGTAGCGGCCATATCCAACCACGAGGAGGCGCAGGTGGCTCAACGCTGCGACGTGGTCATCGTTGGTGCGGGCATCGCGGGCTGCACTGCTGCTTTAGCGTATGCTCGCGCTGGACTGCGGGTAACCTTGGTCGAGGCGCATCGGAACATCGACACGTTCAAGCGTGCGTGCACGCATTTGATCCAATCGTCGGCAGTGCCCACGTTGCGTCGTTTGGGTATCGAGAAGGAAATTGAAGCCGCAGGCGGCGTCCGTAGTGAGCTGGGTTTCTACACGCGAGCCGGGTGGGTTCATCCTCCCCGAATTGCCGATGGTCCGAAGTCGACCTACGGATACAACATACGTCGCTCAGAGCTTGACCCACTACTGCGGCGAATGGTCCTCGCGGCGGGCGTCCAACTTCTGTCGGGAACGCGTGTGCAGGAACTCAAGCGCGATGAAGGGCGCGTTACCGGACTGATCGCCCGAACCGCTTCGGGAAACCTGATCACGATAGACGCTCGCTTGACGATCGGCGCGGACGGAAGGCATTCCACCGTGGCCGGTCTCGCAGGCGTGCGTGCGATCAAGAGCTCGCACGGCCGTTTTGGCTGCTTCGCGCACTATGTCGGCATTCGCGACGAATCGGGTGCGGACTACGTGTCGCGTTCCGGCGGATCGGCGTGGACGACGTCGCGACTGTGGCTGCTCGACCCGGACGTCGCGTACCTGCTGCCCAATGATGGTCGCACGGTACTGGCGGCGATGGTGCCGAATGAACGCATGGACGAATGCCTCGAGGATATGGACGGCCATCTGCTGTCGGTCTTCGGGCGCCTGCCGAACGGACCGGATCTCAGCCGAGCGCGCCGAGTTTCGAAAATCATTCCGATCAGGAATTACGAGAGCAAATACCGGATGCCCGTCGCCGCAGGCCTCGCACTGATCGGTGATGCTGCACTGGTGACGGACTATCTTTGGGGAGCGGGCTGTGGCTGGGCTTTCCAGGCCGCCGAATGGCTCACCGAGGCGACTATCGGACCGCTTCTGTCCGGCAAGGCTCTCGCGCCTGGGCTTTGGAAGTACGCGTGGGCGCATTTTCGCCGTTTGAGCACGCACCAGGCATTCAACGCCAACTTCGCAACCGGTAGGCGGATGAATGCGATGGAGCGGACGCTCTTCGGTGCGGCGTCGACGGACCAGGTCGTCGCCGCACGTCTCGGTGCTTTCGGCAGTCGCAGGCTCACCCCGGTCGGGGCGTTCACCCCCGGGCTGCTCGCGCGTGCGTGGCGCTCGAATCGAGCATTGGAGACTACGTGATCACGACCATGAGTCCGGGCAGCGATGCGGAACGCGCGGCCGATCAGGCAGTCGGCTTGTACCGGTTCAACTGGCCCACCGCCGGCGGCGCGGCGACCAGCCGATCCCGACGCGCCAAGCTGCGGGAAGAACTCGAGACAGCTATCGCGAGATCGGTCGCCGCACTGCCGGACGGTGTCTTGGAAGCACGCGGCGTCAAGTGGGTGATACTGAAGTCGTTGCCGCACGTTCTTCGACTGCGATTCCGGCGTCGTGCCGCGACCACGGTGTACGGCTCGGATTTCACCACGAAAACGGCCCTCGGGGTGGTCCTCGCCAACGGTGATCGAGTGCACTACCTCATAGAGATACGGGATCGCCGCTGCCGGGTTTCAACGATCCCGAAAGAGCAGGTCGCGGGCCGCGCCGAAGTCGGCTTTGAAATGCGGCTGCCGAGGTTGATGAAGTTCGTCGTAGGGGCTGACATCCATCCGGCGCTGCTGGTTGCCAATGGCGTGCTCGGGCTGTGGGGCGATATTTTCGTGGTCGCGCGGCTCATCCCGATTTTCGGCATTCCAACCCGGTCCCTGCTGCACGGTTACGACGATCCGGCCTCGGCGGCCCGGTCACCGCGGCGAGCCAGTGGATCCATGAAGACCTGTTGAGCACGACAGATTTCGAGAATGCCGGGGTTGCCTGAATGATTAGTCCAGCTGTGGCCATTGTCGGAATGGGTGTTTGGGTTCCGGGCGCAAGCGAATTGGGGCAGTTCTGGGAGAATTCCCTGGCGCGGCGTCGACAGTTTCGCGAGTTCCCGGACTGTCGGATGCCGCTCGCCGACTATTGGCAGGACCCCACCGAAGCGGCCGGGGCGGTGGACAAGACGTACGCCGATCGTGCGGCGCTGCTCGACGACTTCACATTCGACTGGGCAAAGCGCCGGATCCCCGAGTCGACGTTCAAATCCACGGATACCGCGCATTGGCTCGCCCTGGAAGTAGCGCTGAAAGCGCTGTCCGACGCCGGATACAGCCGGCAGACGGTGCCGACCGAACGATCGGCTGCGCTCATCGGAAACTCACTCACCGGGGACCACACGCGATCCTGGGCGATGCGACTGCGGTGGCCTTACGTGAAGCGGTCTTTGCGCGCCGCGGCGAACGCCAGGGGAATGCCCGAACCCTTGGTGGCTGAGCTGGAAGAAACGATGGAGGACTACTTCAAGTCCGCCTTCCGGGAGCCCAACGAGGACACGCTCGCCGGCGTGCTGTCGAACACCATCGCCGGGCGCATCTGCAACTACCTGGATTTTCGCGGTGGCGGATACGTCGTGGACGGTGCTTGTTCGTCGGGGTTGCTCGCCGTCGCGACGGCCGCGAAAGCCCTGGCCACGGACGAGATCGACTTCGCCCTGGCCGGTGGCGTCGATGTGAGTCTCGATCCGATGGAACTGGTCGGGTTCGCCCGTCTGGGGGCCCTCACGCACGGCGACATGAACGTCTACGACGAACGCGCGAGCGGTTTCATACCCGGCGAAGGATGCGGCGTTGTCGCGCTGAAACGACTTGAGGACGCCCGTCGGGATGGCGACTACGTGTACGCGACCATCCGAGGCTGGGGGATCTCCAGCGACGGCAAGGGCGGCATTACCCAGCCCCATGCCGGCACCCAAGCCATCATGCTGCGCCGGGCTTACGAGCTCGCCGGTTTCGAGCCGGGTTCGGTCGCGTTCATCGAGGGGCACGGAACGGCGACACCGGTCGGCGACCCGGCGGAGCTCTGCGGGATCCAGCTCGCCGTGGACGCGGAGGCGAAGCCGGCGCGCCGCGCAGTCGGGGTGACATCGCTGAAAACACTGCTCGGACACACGAAAGCCGCGTCCGGCGTGCTGGCGTTGATCAGGACGGCCATGGCGGTCAATCGAAGAGTGCTGCCACCGCTCGCAGGTTGTGATTCGCCGAGCAAGATCTTCCGGGAAAAAGCCACTGCGCTGTTCCCGATCGTGCAAGGTGAGCAGCGCGAGCCGGGATCCGTCCTCCGGGCTGGAGTGCAGGCGATGGGATTCGGGGGCATCAACTGCCACGCCGTCCTCGAGTCGGCGGATGCGCCATCGACGAAGCTGGGAACGTCACTGGACGAACGCGCGTTGATGGCGTCGCACCAGGAAACCGAGCTTTTCACGCTCGCGGCCACGTCGGTTCCGGCATTGATCTCGCGCGCACGCGAGGTCGAAGCGCTCTGCGGTGGGGCGAGCGTGGCGGAACTCGTCGACCTCGCGGCGAAGCTCTCGAACGAGGTCGACGTCGCGGCGCCCGTTCGCGCTGCCCTGGTGGCCGGTCGGCCGGGGGAGCTTCGGGATCGCCTTCGCGAGCTCGTGCGGGACATCGAGAACGCTCCGCCGGCACCTGGCGAAGTCCGGTCACCGACCAGAGAGATCACCATCTCGCACAGCGTGCGCCATCGCCTGGGCTACGTGTTTCCGGGGCAGGGAGCACAGCAGTTGGGAATGGCGCGCACCATCGTCGAGCGGTGCGGATGGGCGCGGAAGCTGGTGGCCCAGGCGGACGAGTGGCTGGTGGCATGCGGGTCGCAGCCGGTGAGCGGCTCGATCTGGCGTGACGTGACGCGGGCGCGTGATGGCGACGAGGTGGCCGAATGGAATGCGGCGCTCAGTCGGACCGAGGTGACGCAACCCGCGATCGCGTTGGCCTCGTTGCTCTGGGTGGAATACCTGCGGCGCCTGAACCTCACCCCGTCGCTGGTGGCCGGCCACAGCCTTGGGGAACTGGTGGCGCTTTACGCGGCCGGGGCGTATGACGCGCGCACGTTGATCGAGCTGGCGGCAGCCAAGGGTCGCGCGATGGCGAACCTCTCGGGGGAGCCGGGGGCGATGGCGAGCCTCGGCTGCGACTACGCGCGAGCGAGGAAGCTGATCGCGGAAGTCGGTGCGGGCCTTGAAGTTGCGAATGTCAACGCACCGGACCAGATCGTCGTCGCGGGAACCGAGCAGGCGATCGACGAGGTCGCCCGGCACGCCCGGGAGCAGAACGTGGCATGTTCGCGCCTGTTGGTGTCGAACGCGTTTCATTCGAGCCTGATGGAACGTGCACGCGATCAGTTCCTGGCGGACGCGCCGCTGTCCGATGAGTTCGCCACGCTGGATGTGCCGTGCTACTCGTGCGCGAGCGGCGAGTTGCTGACGGAGCGATTCGATCTTCGAACGCTGGTGGCCGACCAGATCGTCGCGCGCGTGAACTGGGTAGACGTGGTCAACGCGGCGTCCGAGGAGTGCGACTACTTCCTCGAGGTGGGCCCGGGTCGGGTGCTCACCGGGTTGATCAACGCGACCAACGGGCCGGACGGCACGCCTTGCCTGCCGATAGCATCGCGTCCGGACGCGGACCGGGACTTGAACATCGCGGTGGCGGCCGCCTTCGCACGCGGCGCCGAGGTGGATTGGTCGTCGTTCTACGCGGACCGGTTGGTTCGTCCGTTCGTCGCGGCGGCCGGCAAGACGTTCATCCAGAACCCGGCTGAGGCGCCGTTCGCGCCGTCCAGGGTGCACCCGCCGAGCTCGTACGAGAACGGGAGTACCGCTAACCCGGCAGACGTGCTGCAGGAGTACCTCGAACGGCGCGGGCAGTTCCTCATCGACGTTGTTCGGGCGGACATCGGCGCGGAGCCTGGAGCACGTCGCGACGCGGCCGTGCCCGCCGCCCCTGCGGACGCACCTCGTACCCCGCAGCACGGCATGTCGGAATCACCGCCCGTCGTACCCGACGCAACACCAGCGGTGTCCGGCAACGGCCGGCTGCGGACAAGCGCGGCTGCCCGGCTCATCGAGGTCCTGGCCGAGAAGACGGGTTACGAAGCGGCCTCGATGGATCAGGGGTTGCGGCTTCTCGATGACTTGAACCTCGACTCCATCAAGGCCGCCGAGGTGATCGGGGGAGTTGCCGAGGAGCTCCAGGCGGACATCGACCCCGCCGAGATCGCGAACGGGACGATAGCCGAGATCGCCGACGCGATCACAGCGGTGTCACCGAGCACGTCCGGACGTGGCGCGGGTACCGGTGCATCAGGAAGTTCCGACGTCGCGGGTCTGCTGTGCGACGTGATCGCCGAGCTGACCGGATTCGCCACCGAGTCGCTCGCGCTGGACCTCAGCCTGATCGACGACCTGAACCTGGACTCCATCAAGGCGGCGGAAGCGGTCGCGAAGGTTTGTGCCGGGCTCGGCGTTGGCGACGACATCGATCCGAGCGAGCTCACCGGCGGCACGTTGGCCGACATCGTCCGGACGATCGAGAAGGTGACCGCGAGTCGGACCAGCGCTCCACCGGAGAGCGTCACCAGCCCGGCGCAGGTGGACGTGCATTCACCCTGGGTGCGAAGCTTCGTCGTCGATCCGGTCGTCGTTGCGGTGGACGACGAGAGCATCGACGACTTCAACGGAAGTTCCGTCCTGGTCGTCGCGGAGGAAAGCGACGCCGAGCTCGGCCAGGCGCTTGCCGATCTGTTCGCGAGCCTCGGTGCCGACGTCGCATCCAGTGGCTTCGACTTCGTCGATCCTGTTCGGGCAGAACATGTTGTCGCCGTGTTGCCGTCCGCTCGGGCGGCGGAGCAGCCGGCCGACGCGATATTCCGAACGGTGCAGCGGCTGTCGAAGGTCGTACCGCCGCTGCGGTCGGCCGAGGCACCGGCAGGAAGTCTCACCTTCGTTCAGTTCGGCGGAGTGCTCTCGCTTGCCAACGAGCGCGGCTCGTTCGCCGCTTCGAGCGCCGATGCGTTCGCAGCTTCGGTGCACCACGAGCGACCGGGAATGAAGGTTCGCGTGCTCGACTTCGCTCCGCAGCTGGCGGCTGATTCCGTCGCGAGACACGTGGCCGCCGAACTCCAGGTCGCAACGCCTTTCTCCGCCGCCGGATACGATGCCGAGCACGTGCGACGCGCCCCGCGAGCACGTTTGGTGGAAGGCGAGGATTTCCAGCTCCGTCCGGTGAAGTTGGATGGGGACGATGTCGTCGTGGTGACCGGCGGCGGCAAGGGAATCATGGCCGAGTGCGCGCTGGCGCTCGCCGCGACGTGCGGCGCGACGGTCGCGTTGGTGGGAACGACGCCGCGGAACAGCAGCGACGAGGTCGGCGCCACCCTTCGGCGATTTGCCGAGCAGGGGCTGAAAGCCCGCTACCTCCAATGCGATGTGACAGACCTCAGCGCGGTGCGGGCGCTGCTGTCCACTGTGTCGGAGGAGGTGGGCCCGGTTTCTGCCATCGTGCACGGGGCGGGCCTCAACCGGCCGCGGAGGGTGGAGCAGACCGACGCCGCCGCAGCCTTCGACGAGGTAGCGCCCAAGATAGCGGGTGCGATCAACTTGATGCGCGCGTCCGAGGAGATGCCCATCAAGCTCTTCGTCGGTGTCTCCTCCATCATCGGCGTTACCGGCATGCCGGGTAACAGCTGGTATGCGCTCGGAAACCAGATGCTGGATTCGGTGGTCCGGGAATTCGCGGACCACCGGAAGGACTGCGCTGCCGCTTCGATCGCCTACAGCGTGTGGGGAGAGACCGGCATGGGCGCGCGGATGGGCAGCGTCGACCAACTCGCCAAGATGGGCGTCGGTTCGATTCCGACTGCGGACGGCGTTCGGCACTTCCTGCGCCTGATCAGCTCGTGCCCGGGAGCGACGCAGGTAGTCGTCACCGGCCGCCTGGGTGGCCTGGACACGTGGTACCGGCAGGGGCGGAACCTCCCCGAGAAGGCTCGCTACCTCGAACGAATCGTTCGCCTCGAGCCGGGTGTGGAGCTCGCCGCGGAGACGTCCCTGAGCATGCAGCGCGACGATTACCTCCGGGACCACGTCTGGAAGGGAACGCCGTTGTTCCCGACGGTGTTCGGACTGGAGGCAATGGCGCAGGCCGTGCGGTGCGTGACGGGCCAGGCGCTCGACCGCGTGCGCATCGAGAACGTCGCGTTGCGCCGACCGATCACCGTCCGGCACGAGGTACCCACGCGGATCCGGGTCGAAGCGCAGGTGTGCGAGCGGCTCGCCGACTCCGACGAGGTGCGGGTGCTCGCTGCCATCCGAACCGAGCGGTCGCATTCGGCTCCCGAGTTCTCGGCGGAGTTCGTAGTGCTGGACGCCACCGGCGAGACGCCGCGACGAGAGCTTCCCGCCAGTCTTGCGCGGCTGGACATCGACCCGGTGAAACACCTGTACGGCGGGTTGTTGTTCCAAGGTCCCCGGTACCAACGACTGCGGAAGCTCCACAGCTTGGATTCGCAGCACTGCCGATTCGAGGCGGAACTGCGGAAGGTCGATGGCGAGTACGTCCTCGGTGATCCGTTCTTGCTGGACGTCCTGTTGCAGTCTGGCCAGCTGGTGGTCCCGCAGGACATCTGCCTCCCGTTCTCCATCGGTGCCATCGACCTCCATCCGGAGCGGTTCGCGGCAGGCGTCGTGGACGGTCTCGTGTACGACAAGGTGACCGATGGGGCCTACGTCGATGCGAAGGTGGCGGCGGTCGTCGACGGCCGCGTCGCCATCCAGCTGACGGACTATCGGTCCAGAGCAATCGAAAAGCGGCCGGACAATCCGACGGCGGAGGAGTTGGCGAATCCGGCCGATCGCGACAAGAGGCTGATCGATGCCGCCGCCGCGGATCACGGCAGTGCGCTCGGAGTCGCGGTCCCGAACGTGACGATCTCGCACACACCGGGGATACACGAGCAGGGGCGCGACGCGCGCCACGAGCGTGAACGTCCGGTTTTCCAAGAGGTCATCGGCAAGGTCGTCGCGCAG
Source organism: Saccharopolyspora sp. NPDC050389 (assembly GCF_040655595.1). Taxonomy (NCBI): domain Bacteria; kingdom Bacillati; phylum Actinomycetota; class Actinomycetes; order Pseudonocardiales; family Pseudonocardiaceae; genus Saccharopolyspora; species Saccharopolyspora sp. NPDC050389. Next base: position 85,558 of record NZ_JBFAKG010000036.1, on the reverse strand, counting down.
CGGGAGGCGGAATGACAGACGTCGTGGAGATCGCTTGGACGGAATCGGGGCGCCCGTACGTGCTCGGTCCGCTGGGCGATGAGATCGAGGTGTCGCTCGCGCATGATGACGAGACTTGTCTCGGCAGTGCCGCGGAATTTGCGCACGGGTGCGACATCGTGGCGATCGAGCCGAGATCGGAGGCGGAATGGGTGTCGTTGCTGGGACGCGCCCGCGAACCGCTGCTGCGGGAACTCGTCGAACTGGGGGAACCACCGGAGGTCGCCGGTGCCCGTCTCTGGGCGGCGGCCGAGGCGACCCGCAAGGCGGATGGCCGGAAGCACGTGGAGCTGTCGTTCGTCCGGCGTCAGGACAACGCGGTCCTGCTGAAGGGCAATGAGCATCTGGTGCTGACGTTTCCGGTGATGTTGACGCGCAACCAGGACAAGATGATCGCGCTGACCGTGGCGGACGACGAGGCGACCGAGAACGGCCAGCAGCGCGAACATTGGGTGGACGACCTGCCGCAGGTGGACGAGCGGGAGCACGGTTACGCCTCGCCCCATCTCCGGACGATCGTGCGGGCGACAGGGCCGGGCGGGTATCCGTCGACGGGAGCCCGCTACCACGTCTCCTACCGGGAGGCGTCGAGCCCGAGCGGATCCGTCTACTTCCCGCACTACGCCTTCTGGCTCGGGAAACTCCGCGAGAGAGGGACCGCGCAGCCCACCAACGGCCGGATCTCCAAGCTGATGACCAGTGGGAAGTGGGGGATGGTCACGAATTTTTCGGAGATATTCGTCGAGGGGGACCTGCACGCCGACGACATCGTCGAAGGGAACCTGTGGGTCTCGGCGATACGGGGCCGGTTCAACTCGACCAACGACATCGTCGCCGAGTGGTGCAAGGTGGCTGACGACGGCCGGTTGACCCGGGTTGCGTGGGGAAAGATGTCCACGACGTGGGTGGAGATCCTGGGCCACGGGAAGGTGACGCCGCGACCGCAGCCCGAGTACCTCGACGAATTTCTCCGGCCGATGACGGTGCGGAGCGGAGAGGCTGTCCGGCCGGTGCCGGACGAGGTGGTGGTGGATCTGGGGGCGTGCCTGGTCGAGGAAGTGCGGGAGCCGCGGCGGAAAACCGTGATCTCGCGGCGTCAGTTCTCCACGTCGAGCTACGAGGGAAACCTCGTTGGGAACGTGTACTTCGCGAACTACTACGCCTGGTTGGGTGCGGTGTTGGACGGTTACCTGCATTCCGTGGTCCCGGAGCAGTACCGGGTTGGAACGAACACGGGTGAACTTCGCGCCGTGCACACCAAGGTCGACCATCTGCGCGAGGCGATGCCGTTCGACACCGTCGAGACGGTGATGAGCCTGAGTGCCATCCACGAGTACGGCTTGCGGCTGCAGTTCGACTACTTCAACGTGCGCCCGGATGGCGGCCGGGAGAAGTTGGCGGCGGCCCAGCACGCGGCCGAATGGAGGACGAGGGAAGGAGACCGTTGGCAGCGGAAGGACAAGCTTCCTGGACGGATCGTCGACGCCATCCGCCGCGATGGCACCCGGGAAACGCGCTAGATGCCCGACCAAGATGAGAAGGTCTACCTGCCATGTTGATGGTCATTCTTTACGTCGCTCACACGCTCGCACTCGGCGGATGGTTCGGCGCGCAGATCTACAGCGTGCTGATCGTGCAACGACACCCGGCGCAGGACGAGGATCCGGAGTACTTCGAGGATTTCGCCACGCGAATGGCACACGGCACGCGTTACACCCTGTTGGCGGTAATCGGGGTAATGCTTCCGACCTGGGTGCTCATCGTCGTCCTCCGGGCCGGCGACAGCGCGGAGCTGGGCGCCGTCTGGCCGTGGCTGGTAACGGTGAAGTCCGCCGCGATTCTCGCGACGATCGGCCTGTTCGTGTACTTGTCGTGGCACGTGTGGCCCCAGCGCATCTTCGCGCTCCGCGACGAACTTCCGGCGGTCCGCAGACGTTTCTTCGGACTGTCCATCGGAATCCTGAGCGCCGCCGGGTTCGCGCTGGCGGTCGGCATCGTCGAGCAGTCGATGGGGAGCTTCCTCGTGGGGACGTGATCGTTCGAGGGGCGGGGAATCGGGCATGGCACGGCCGTTGCGGGAGTTGGTATGAGCAGGAAATTCGGACTGCGCGGGTACATCGAGGCGTTGCGCGGGATCGGTCAGGTCGTTGAGATCGAACGACCCGTCGATGTGAACATGGAGATGAGCGCGATCGCCAGGCTCTGCTACGAGCGCGGTGCGCCGGCCCCGCTGTTCCGCGAGATAGCCGGAGCTTCCCCGGAATTCCAGGCGGTGAGCGCCCTGGCGGGAACCAGTTCGGACCGCGGGTACGAGCTGGCGCGGTTGGGGTTGGCGCTGTTCCTCTCGGAGCGGTGCTCGGCCGCCGACGTGGTCGAAGAGTTGTGCGGAGCTCGGCAGCGCGAGGGCGTCGCACCGAACGTCGTGGCCGATTCGCCGTGCAAGGAGAACGTCGTCGCCGGCGCCGACCTGGACTTGACGCGGCTGCCGGCACCGCGCCTGCACCAGAGCGGGAAGCGTTACGTGAACACGATGGGTATCGTCATCACGCGGTCGCCTGACGGTTCGTGGACGAATTGGTCGATCAGCCGCATCATGCTGTCGGACGCGCGCACGGGCTTCAGCTCGGTGATCCCGCCGCAGCACATCGGCGTGATCCACGACCAGTGGCGCGAAATCGGGCAGGACATGCCGTTCGCGATCGCTCTCGGCGTCGATCCGGCATTGCTCTTCGCCGCGTCGATGCCGATCCCGGCCGGCATGTCAGAAGTCGAGTACGCGGGTGCGTTGTTGAACAGGCCGGTCGACGTCGTGCGGTGCGAGAGCGTCGACCTGGAAGTGCCCGCGGACGCGGAGATCGTGCTGGAAGGAACCTTCTCGGCCACGGGTGTCGGTCTGGAGGGCCCGTTCAGCCAGTTCACCGGGTACATCTACCCGGACTACGAGTTGCCTGCGCCGGTCGTTCACTTCAACACGATGACCTACCGCGATCGCCCGATCTACCCGTTCATGCCCGGCGGGGAGCTGCCGTCGGAGGAACAGACCATCACGGGGCCGGCAATGGTCGCCGAGGCCGTCCACCAGCTCCGCGCGGACGGGTTGCCGATCGCGACGGCCTGGAGTCCGTTCTCCTCGTGCAACGGGTGGCTGGTGGTGGCGGTCCGGTCGAGCTGGACCGAGCTGGGGCTGGACGCGAAAGCGTTTTGCCGTCGTGTCGCGAATTCGGTGTGGGGTTGCAAGGCGGGCGACATGATCAACTCTGTCATCGTCACCGAGGACGACATAGATCCCAGCGACGTCGACGAGGTGATCTGGGCGATCGACAGCCGGAACGACCGTGGGCCCGGCGGCCGGTTGCGCATCGATGGCCGGATCAGTTGGCCCATGTCGCCGTACTTGGACGTGGACCACATCAATTACTACGAGAGCTGGAAGTCGTCGCGTTTGATCTACGACTGCCTGCCGTCGCCGCGATCCTGGCCCGCGAGGCGGAGCCGTTTCGACACGACTTGTCCGCAGGACGTTCGGGAGAAGGTCTTGCGGAACTGGATGCGGTACGGGTTCGAACCGATTCCGGGAGCCGGGGAGTAGTCGGACATGCCGCGGCTCCCCGGTGCGGCCGCGGCCGGTTTTTCCGCTCCGTTGCCCAGAACTCGTGGGTTCCGGCGTGCTTGACACGAAGCATAACAGTGTTCTATAACGGCCCCTGGAACGGCTGCCCGCGATTCCTGGGGCTGCCACGGCTTTTCGTTCCGGCTGGCATCATGGGAGGGGTCGCATGACGGCGGTGCAGGTCGGATGAGGCGGGCCAGCGAAGCTTTGCTCGAGCGCTTGGCCAGCGGAGTCGTGCGCCGGCGCGGAGCCGTCATCCTGCTCTGGCTGCTGATCGCGGGAGCCATGAACCTCGCGGTCCCCCAACTGGAGCAAGTGATCGGACGAAGCACCAGTCCGATGGTTCCGGACGATGCGGTGAGCGTGCGTGCACTGCACGAGATGGATAAGCGGTTCGGCGGAGCCGGCGCCAACAGCATGGTGATCGTCGTCCTGGCCGACGAGAACGGGTTCTCCGCCGTCGACCAGCAGTACTACGAGCGCCTCGTCGACCGCCTGCGCAACCAGCGGGCGGAAGTCGCCTTCGTGCAGGACGTGGTTTCGCAGCCGGGGTTGAAGGAAGCGCTGGCCAGCCGCGATGGCAAGGCCAGGTACATCCCCCTCGGTCTCTGGGGGCACAACGGATCGCCCGAAACAACCGCGCAGATCCAAACTCTTCGCGCGGTCGCGCAGGAGCAGCGGCCGCCCGGCCTGCAAGTCCACATCACGGGGCCGATGGCCACCGTCGCCGACATGCAGGCCGAGATGGAGCACAGCATGCTCGGCATCACGATCGTCACCGTCGCGCTGATCACGGGCATCCTGCTGCTGATCTACCGCTCGATGATCACCGCGATGGTAGCGCTGACCACGGTCGGCATCTCGCTGGCGACCGCTCGTGCGGTGGTGGCGTTCTTCGGGCTCGACGTCTTCAGCGTGTCCACGTTCACCGCGTCCTTCCTCACCGTGGTGGTGTTCGGTGCCTGTACTGACTACAGCGTCTTCCTGATCAGCAGGTTCCACGAGTACCAGCGGTCCGGCTACGACGCCGAGGACGCCGTCGCCGCGGCCCTGAAGCGCGTGGCGACCGTGGTCCTCGCTTCCGCGGCGACAGTGATAGTCGCGTGCTCCGGCATGGCGCTGGCCGAGGTGAGCTTCTTCTACGCCACCGGTCCGGCGATCGCCATCGGAATTGCGGTCACGCTTTTGGCCGCGCTCACCCTCTGCCCGGCCGTGCTGGCCGTGGTCGCGAAGCGCGGTTACGCCAGACCTCGGCGAAAGAGCGAAACACATCGATGGAATGTCATCGGGAAGCACGTCACGCTTCGTCCGGCCCGGGTTCTCGTCGCGGGGCTGGTGATCCTCGGCGCGCTGGCCGCTTTCTACCCGGGTATCCGGCCAAGCTACGACACGCACTCGGTGCAACCCGCGTCCACGGACAGCAACCTGGGCAATGCGCTGATGGCGAAGCACTTCCCACCCAACGAGGTCTACCCGGAGTACGTCCTCATCGACTCCGACCGCGACATGCGCAACCCGCGCGATCTCGCGGCGCTGGAGATGGCTTCCTCGGACGTTTCCAAGATCGACGAGATCGCCATGGTCCGGGGGGTGACCCGGCCATTGGGCTCGACGATCACCGAGGCCTCGATCGGGCAGCAGGCCGGCCAGGTCGGCGATGCGCTCAACGACGGGGTGCAGCAGCTCAATGACAGCATCGGAACACTCGCCCAGGGCACCGCCAGGCTGGCGGAGGGAAGCGGCAGGCTTTCCGACGGCGTGACGCGCGCCATCGACGGCGCCGACCAGCTCCTGAACGGTTTGACTTCGACGCGAACCGGGCTCGGTGCTGGTGTTGACGGCGCGGACCAGGCGCAGGATGCCGCGCAACAGCTCGCCGACGGGGCAAAGGCATTGGCCACCGGCTTGGACTTGGCCCGCGACCAGACGAAGATGGCGGTGGACGGTCTCGGCGTCGCCGCGGACGCGCTCCGGAACGATCCGGTGTGCGGTCTCGATCCGGTTTGCGACCAAGCGCGCCAGGGCATCGACGAAATTCTCGCCGGCCAGCGTGATCAGCTTCTGCCGGGGTTGACCGAAGCCGCTTCGGCCGCGCATGTGATAGCCGACGGCAACGGTGATCTCGCCGCAGGAGTCGGCGACCTCCGAAATGGCCTGGCGGCGGCTAAAGCAGGTACCGAACGCCTGGCAGTGGGGCAGCGCGTGCTGAAGGAGAACCTCGGACAGCTTTCCGCGGGAGCCAACGAGGTCTCCCAGGCGGCCCGCGCCATCAGCGAAGGCGTCGCGGCGTCTCCCGACGGGCAGGTGCGGTTGAGCGACGGTACGACCGTGGCGCCGCAGTCCGTCGCGGAGCTGCAGGCCGGTCTGACCCGCGCCGCCGATTTCCTGCGCACGATCGGTTCCCAGGCCGGCGATCCGTCGATCGGCGGTTTCTACCTGCCAGCGGAGGCGTTGCAGGACCCGCGGATGGCGCTCGCAAGCGGCATGTTCCTGTCCCAGGACGGCCGGACCGCCCGCCTGTTCGTGATGCACAAGACCGAGCCGCAGGGCGAGGCGGCGATGCGGAGTTCCGCCGAGATCGTGCCCACGACGCAGCAAGCGCTCCGCGGTACCTCGCTGGACGGCAGCCGGGTGACCCTGACCGGTATGGGAGCGAACAACAACGACCTCGACGAGTTGATCACGAATGACTTCGCCGCGTTCGCCCTCTTCGCCGTGCTGGCCGTGCTGCTGATCCTGATGGTGCTGCTGCGCAGCATCATCGCGCCGATCTACCTGCTGGCATCGGTGATCCTGTCCTACGCCGCCGCGATGGGGATCGCCGTGCTCGTTTGGCAACACGCACTGGGCATCGACCTGAGCTGGAGCGTCGCCCCTGTCGCCTTCGTGATCCTGGTTGCGGTCGGCGCCGACTACAACCTGTTCTTGATATCGCGCATTCGGGAAGAGCTCATCCGCGAGCCCCGAGGCGGGATCGCGCGGGCGATGATATCGACCGGACCCGTCATCACCTCCGCGGGCGTGATCTTCGCGGTGAGCATGTTCGCGATGCTGTCCGGCAGCGTCGCCATCCTCGCGCAGGTCGGCTTCACGATCGGGATCGGGCTGCTGATAGACACCTTCCTGGTCCGCACCCTGCTCGTACCGGCTGCGATCCAGCTGCTGGGTAGGTGGAACTGGTGGCCGTCGCGAGTCGTCGGTGGATCGGCCGTCCACATCGGTCGCTCACCTGACCGGGTACCGAGCAACGGCAGCGTTTCCGGAACCGCCGCACCGCCGGGGCACGGTGGCGAACCCAGTGACGTGACCGCGGAGCGTTGACCACCTCGAACGGCTGCGCCGTGCTCGATCGCAGCGGGATCAAGGTCGGGGATCGAGGCTGAACGCGGCCGACGCCTCGATGCGTTCGGGCGTGTCTCCCAGCCCGATCAGCAGGTTCCTGCCGAGCAGGAGGAGGATCTGCTCGGTGCTGTCGGTGAGGTGGTCGAAGTGGCCGGCGAGTTCGAGGGTGACGTATCCGTGCAGCAAGCTCCAGAGCTGAGCGGCGATCGTGGCGGGGTCGTCCTCGCGGATGCGGGACGCCAGCATCGCGCGCTCAGAGGCGTCGACGAGATGGCGATAGGCGTTCGCCGCCTCCGCCTCGAATACCCCGTCGGCGTTCTGGTCGCCGACTTGGTGCGGGCTCGGGTCGGGGCGGTGGCCTTCGGGAGCGGACAGGCCGAACATCAAGTCGTACAAGTGGGGGTTCTCGCGGGCGACGTCGCGGTAGGTGAGTGCGAGCCGGCAGATATCCGCCACCGGGTCGTCGGTGACCGGAACGGCGCCAAGCCGGGCGTCGAGTCGCCGGAAGCCGACGAGGGCGACTTCGCTCAGCAGCTGGGGCATTCCGCCGAAGTGGTAGTAGACGGCCATGGTCGACGTCCCGATCTCACGTGCCAGGCGCCGGGCCTGAATCGCCGACGGGTCCTCTTCGGACAGTAGCCGGATCACGGCTTCGACGAGGTGCGTCCGCGCCTCGAAGGCCTTCCTTGACTTGCTCATGGACTTGCCCACCGCCTGCAAGAGTCAATACACTAACCACTTGTAACACTGTTATGTTAGGATGCTGCGAGGCGCGTGCAAAGAGCAGCGGGATCTCGTCTCGACCCTCCTCCTACCCGTTCGGAAGGTGGAATGTGCCAGTGGGGATCAACGACTCCGGTCGACCAATCTGCAAGAGCAGCGGCTCGCCGCGCAGCACGGGTTCGCTCTCGTCCCTCATCAGCGTGGGAAGCATCGCGTCGATCGCCTCCGTGGGCAGCATCGCCAGCCTCGGCAGCGTCGGGTCGATCGGGTCGATCGGTTCGGTGGGCTCGATCGCCAGCGTCGGCAAAGTCGGCGCGATCTTCAACATCCCCGTGTCAGCGAAACTCTGCGAAGCGTTGCTATCCCGCCTGTGCAGTCGCGATGACCGCCCTGGGCAATGACGCACGGCGTGCCTTCGGCGCCGGTGCTGCGGTGTGCGCGGCTGCACCCGTTTCCGCTTCCGACTACGTGCGGTCCGCGCCGAGCAACCCGGAGGTGGCGATGAAGTAGCCGAGCTGAGCGCGGCTGTGGCTCCCCAGTTCTGCGGAGATCTTGCTGATGTACCCGGCAACCGACCGCCGGCTCTTCCCCAGCCGGCGAGCGATCGTCTCGTCAGTGTGCCCTGCGACCAACAGGCGCAAGATCGCCTGTTGCGTCTCGTCGACGATCCTCTGATCCTTCATGTTGTCCTTGGCGTTCACAGGCGCTGCTTGTTCCCAGGCCCTTTCGAAGCTCTTGAGCAGGAAGTCCACTATGGCCGGGTGCCTGATCTCCAGCGCGGAGGTCGCCCGATCCTCGGTGCCTGGGATGAAGGCCACCTCGCGGTCGCAGATGATCATCCGTTCGCTGATCTCGTCGAGCGTTCGGACCTGGCCGTTGGCCTTGATGATCTCCTCGACATAGCTGCGCGTCGGTGCGTGGAAACGGGCCGAATGCTGGTACAGGGTGCGTTGCTGGACCCCGCGGCGCAGCATGGCGAGGTCGCGGCGCAAGGCGTCCCGGAGCAATTCGGGATCGCGACCACCGCCCGGCTGGACGGTGATCAGCTCCTGCGTGCAGGAGCTGACCGCGTGCTCCAGGGCCGAACGGATCAGGGACTGGCCCGAGAGCTCCGTGACCCATATTTGCTGCGCACGTTTGGCTTCCGTGTAAGCGGCCTGTACAGGATCGAAGATTTTGGCCAGCCAGTTGACCATGGATCTGTTCTTCGCTATCGCTTCCTCCAAGGGGCGGGCAAGCTGAGCGAACGCGAGGTCGACGGCGACCGGTACGAGTTTGTGCGGATCCGAGGGTGACTCTTCGAGGAGGCCTAATCGCCACAAGCACTTCGGCGCGTCGTCGGCTGGGACCGAGCCGGTGATCACAGCGTGTTGGTACAGGCTCAGCCCGTCCTCGCAAAGCTTCTTCGTCTTATCCTTAAGAGGCTCGTCGCAACCGCTGTGCATGCTCTCGACTACCTCCCGGGGCGGGCTCGGCCGACGCCGGGCGCGCCTCCCGATGCCAGTGGGCCAGACCTACGAGACGGAGCGTAGTCGTTCCAACGGCCCACGTGCTCCAAGATCGTTGTTCCGTTGACCCAAGTGTTATTGATCTTGCCGCCGAGCGGTTGCGGAGCTCACGCGAGCGCGCGTTAATTCAGAACCGCGACGTCTAGCAAATTCCGGTGCCCTGCATGCTCGGCGTAAGCAGGTGTGATCGACCGCTTGCGGAGGTAGCTGCCGCTGCTCAGAACGGCGGCATCCCCAGGCGCCGGTGCCGGTTCGCCGCAGCGGTGCACTGTTGCAGCTTTGTGCATGTGTCAATGATGCACGGCGGAGGAGTTGAAGTCATAGCCTCGAGGTGAAAAAACTTCGTGATGCGGCCGCATGGAAGTTCGATTCGAGAAATAGGGAGTGGCATGGCTGTTGAAGATGGCCAGAAGTTTCGCTGTTGCTGTGGGCGTTCTGTTGGATCGGGTCGTGATTCGGCGTGGGGAAAGCTGATTTCTGGAGGATTTGCGAACTAAGGCCTTTCGCTGTTACCGTTTCCCTTTTGTTCTGCAATGTCCGAAACAAGCAGAGAAGGCCTTCTGTCTGAGCGATTAGCGTGATCAAAGGGAGAGCATGGGTACCGAGAAGACGATCGACGGTGACGCGGTCACCGGTATCGGTGATGGGCGACGATTACAGCGGAACGGGGCGCAGGACGACAGCAGCGTGTTTCTCACGAGTGTCGGTCTCCGCTTCCCGAGAAGACTGGACTTCGCAGACTGGGAACGCGCCGGTCGGCGGCTGACGCGGATCGTGGATTCGTCGGCATGGTGCCTGGGCGACTGGGCCGTGTACGGCAAGGAGTACTATCCGGATCGTTACGCGCGTGCGGTCGAAGCCACCGGGTTGGATTACGGCACCTTGCGCAATTACGCGTCGGTTGCACGTCGGGTTCCGTTGTCACGCCGGCGTGACGCGCTGAGCTTTCAGCACCATGCGGAGGTTGCGGCACTGCCCGCCGATGAGCAGGAAGCGTGGCTCGAAAAGGCGGAGAAGAAGGGGTGGTCCAGGAACCAGTTGCGACATCAGCTCCGGCTGAGCCGCAGTCGGCAGCCCGACCCGGAGAAGCCCGAAGCGTCCCTGCGGCGGCTGAGCTTTGACGCGGAACTGGTCGATCGGTGGCGCGTGGCCGCCGAGCGCTCGGGCGTTGCGTTCGAGGAGTGGATGATCTCGATTCTCGACTCCGCGGCTACCGAGGCTCTTTATGCTGAACAAGCAAAGAAGGCCGGCTAGGGATGCAACCCTGCTGATGAGTTTGGTTTCCGGTGCTGGACTCTGTCGGGGACAGCCAGTTTGGGATTATTGCCTTGGTGGTTGATCGTTTTGGATGTCACAGGGACCGAAGAGTCTGAAGGTCTCCCGCAACTCATCGCGAGATGCCTTTCCGATGGTCAGCAAGCCTGGCGCAAGTTGGTGTTCTCGGAATTCCGACGGGCTCGATCAGTCCAACAGGGCCCGCATCTTGGCGCGGCTGCGCAGCCTCATGATGGCGGAAGTTCTGCTGTCGTAGCCGTTGACAAACGAGATGTACAGATTTTGGCGAACGTCGCATGCTGATTGTCTGTCACATGCACGGAGTATGTCGGGGATGTATAACTCATGTCAAGTTCTAAACGCCGTCGCGAGATGTATTCGGAAGAAACCAGAGCGGCGTTGCTCGAAGCGGCAACCGCTCTCTTCGCCGAGCGCGGGTACGCCGGAACCTCTCTGGAGAACGTGGCGTCGAAGAGCCAGGTGACCCGTGGCGCTGTGTACCACCACTTCAACAACAAGCAGGCGTTGCTCGAAGCCGTGCTGGGCGAGCAGGAGTCCCAAGCGGTCGAGAAGATCATGGCCTCCGCCATGGCCACCGCGGATCCCTGGGAAGCGGCGATGAACGCGGTTGAAGCGTTCCTCGACAGGTGCTGCGACCCGGACTACGGGCGGTTGGTGTGGTTGGAGGGCCCGATAGCGCTCGGGTGGGATCGCTTCCGCGAGTGCGAGGAAAGGTACTTCCTCGGTTTGGTCGAGCAGTTCGTCCGGGCGTTGGTGGACGCCGGCTACGTGGAATCGACCGGGCTGGAAAGCACTCTGCGGTTCATTTTCTGGATCCTCGGCGGGGCGGGGCTAACACTGGCCGAGACGGAAGAGGAGGACAGGCCCCGGGTCCGGAACGAGTGGGCGGCGCTCATCCGGCGGTCGCTCGGCAGCCTTCTGGTGAAATGACCTGCGGCGTCCTGATTCCGGCCCGCTGACCGGTCTACTTCGGATTGCGCGGAAGGTTTTGTAGGGCAACGGGATGTCGTCGCGGGTCGGCCCGAACGGCCGGAAGAGCTCGGAGTCCAGCGCGCCGGCGGTGACGACCATGTTGGTGAGGTCGAGAATCGCCGGCTCGGTACCCAAGTGGCGGGTGGTGGCGGACAAGTGACGTGTCCTTGAAACTGCACCGAGCGCGGAAGCGTTGCGGCGACCAATGTTCGGGGGACCGGCATGAATGATCGGAACGTCGGCTTAGGTGGACTGTTACGGAAGTACCGGTTGAATACCGGTGTGACGCAGCGGCAGCTGGCCGAGCTCAGCACTTTGAGCGAGCGTGCTATTCGCGACTTGGAGAGTGGTCGTGCCCGGTTCCCGAGGAGGGATACCGTGCGGCTCCTCGCCGACGCGCTGCGACTCGGCGAGACCGGCCGTGCTGCGCTGGAAGCCGCGGCCCAGCGCCATCCGATCGGTGCTGGCCCCGCGCAGTTGCCCTCGCTCCCGCCAGCCGCTCGCATTGACGCGCTCATCGGCCGCGAATCGGAACGCAAGTCATTGATCGAGTTGCTCAGCGCCGGTAGTCAACGCTGGATTACCCTGGTTGGTCTGGGCGGAGTCGGCAAGACGACGCTTGCTCGTGAGGTGGCCACCGGCATTCACGAAGAGGGCTTCTCCGTGGCGTGGATACCGCCTATTGACGACGATGCCACCACGGAGCCAGATTCAAACGGATCCCTGTTGGGAAAGGCCCTGCTCAGGTCGGACTTTGACCTGGACGGAGTGCTCAGGTCGATCGGGGCGCCCGACACCGTCCTGATAGTGGACGGGCATGACGCTACGCGTTCGCCCGCTCACCCCATTGTCGCGCTGCTGCGTCAGTGCCCGCACCTCCGCGTATTGGTCACGTCACGAGCGCCGTACAACGTGCCCGGCGAGTGCGTATTTCCGCTCGGCCCGCTGGCCCTGCCGACGCTTTCTGAGGAAGCCGATCTGCCCAGACTGGCGCAGGTCCCGTCGGTACGGCTGTTGCTGATGCACCTGCGGAAGATGCGACCCGGTTTCCAACTCCACAACAACGCTACCGTCGTTGCCGCACTTTGCCGTCAGCTCGACGGGCTGCCTGCGGCAGTGCAGATCAGCGCTGAGTGGTCGCTCATCCATTCGCCCGAGCAGTTGTTGGCACAGCTGACCAACGACCCGTTCAGAGTGATCAGTGCTCCGGAGGCACAGCGCACCGGATTTGACATACACGAGTCAGTTCGAAGTGCATTGGCGACTTTAGAGCCCGGTGTCCACAAGGCAATCATCAAGCTCGCCGACGAGACCAGCGCCTGGTCCGTCGATGACCTCGTGAAGATGATGCGCACCAGCTCTTACGAGGCGGCGCGGGTAGTCCATAGTCTTCTGGTGCTTGGTTTGATCCGCCATTCGGAAGCCGATGACTCACGCTTCACGTTGCTGAACCTGGTTCGACAGGTCCAGTTGGAAATTGGTGGAAGTTTCATCGGCCGCAGCCGGCGGCATATTTCTTGACGCGGAAGATGAGCTCAGCCCGGTCTGCCCGTGGTGCGTATCCTGAATCGTTGCGCGGTGGGGTGTCAACGGCAGTTTCCTCCTTCCGGAAGCCGTTTGTAGCTGCCGGTCTAGCTGCCGGATTGGCGACCGAGGGTCTGGTTAGCTGTGGCAATGAATTCGAGGACTCGTGGAGTCGGGGTGATCTTCTGGCCTGCATCTGGTGTGGCTTGTCCTCGGGCAAAGCAGCCCGCTAGACGGTTGATTCCGTGAAGGTCATGTGAAGTGCGACCGGTCCGTGGACATGGGAGGAGGGTGTTCAAGATCAATGTGTGTGCAAAGAACTGAACACCCTCCTGACTGCACTCTATGTACTGATCGACGATCACGTGGTTGTACCCCGCACCGGCCGTGGCCGAGAGCCCAAGCTGCCCGACAGCGAGCTGCTCACGCTGGCAGTGGCCCAGGTCCTGCTGGGGCACCACTCCGAACGCCGGTGGATCCGCCACGTTCACAGCAGCCCGGCCTGGCGGGCAATGTTTCCGTACCCGCCGAAGCAGCCGGGCTACCACAAGCGGCTCAAGGCCGCGCAACCGTTGCTGTGCAAGACAATCTTGGTCCTAGCCGAATGCTGCCCCTCCTGGTCCGGCGGCATGTGGATCGCCGACGCCGCTCCCGTGCCCTGCGGGATGTCGCGAGAAACGGTCAAGCGCTCGGACCTGGCCGGACACGTCGGCTACGGCTACTGCGCCACCCATTCCCGGTTCTACTGGGGTCTCAGGCTGTACCTGGTCTTTTCCGGCGACGGAATGCCGATCAGTGTGGTGCTTGGCCAACCCCCAAGCAACTACGGAACAGTCGCTCTCTAAGTTGGAGGTGTGAGACATGGCAATCGCAAGTCGGCTACCAGGTGAGCGGCATCTCGGACGTGAAGACGCTGACCAGATCGCGACCATCCGGAAGTCGATCATCGAAATCGGTGACGACTGGCGAGTCAGGCATCCCTGGCTCACCCGGCATCAGGACGGAGTCGGCTTGGCGATCTTCGTCGTGTCGATCCTCGGCGTGGTCGCCGACGCGTGGCTCTACATCGCCGGCGTTTTGCCTGGGTGGGCGACCATTCTGATTAGCGCGTTCTGGCTCTCACTGCTACACGAGCTGGAGCACGACTTGATCCACTCGATGTACTTCCGCACAAACCGGATCGTGCACAATACGATGATGTTCGGCGTCTGGTTGCTGCGGCCCAGCACCATCAACCCGTGGGTCCGGCGCCGGTTGCATCTGCACCACCACGCGGTCTCGGGCACGGAATCCGACCTCGAGGAACGCGCCATCACCAACGGTGAGGGCTGGGGAAGTTACCGACTCATCACCCTTCTGGATTCGTTTATCGGCATATATACCAAGCCGTTCCGGATGCCCCAACTAGTTCAGGCCTACGTGGAACAGGAGGCCCGGACGCCGGAGGAAGCCCGGTATCTGACGAACATCAACCGGATGTCCTACTTTCCGCTCGGGGCAATGCACTACCTGCTTTGGCACATCTTCATCGGTATCCATGTCTATCAGTGGGTTTTCGGCCCGGCGCAGGTCCCAGGGCAGGAGCTTCTGGGCATCTTGGCCGTGACGATTCTTGCGCCGAACGCGATCCGCAGCTTCAGTATCTACTTCGTGAGTTCGAATCTGCACTATTACGGTGATGTTGAGGCGCACAACGTCCTCCAGCAGACCCAAGTGTGGACGAAGTGGTGGCTCAAGCCCTTCCAGGCGCTGTGTTTCAACTTCGGTGAGACTCACGCCATCCATCACTTCTTGGTCCGCGACCCCTTCTGGATCCGGGAAGCTATCAAGCGCGACTGCCAGAAGGTGCTGCGCGAAAACGGGGTCCGGTTCAACGACTTCGGAACGTTCCGTCGTGCCAATCGCTTCACCCGTGCCGCCTCCGACACGATCGACCCCTGAACGACACGAGCGAAGGGTAACCGAGGATGACCGTCTCCACCCGAGATCTATGGATCTGTCTGCGCTGCGGCATGATCTACGACCCTGCCGAGGGGGACCCGGACGGCGGGATTCCTCCTGGTACCGCCTTCGCTGACATCCCTGACGATTGGGTGTGCCCTGTCTGCGGCGCGAGCAAGCCCGACTTCATTCCGTACGAGGACTGAGCTGCGCCACGTCACCCGGCCGGCCTGGTCGCTGCGAAGGATCGACCGGCGGCCGGGACGTACGGCGACCGCTAGACCCTTCGTATGCCCTCGACCAGGGCGAGTGACCAGTCTGGGGCAGAGGTAGCTGACCATGATGGACAACACTTCTCGAGCGGCATCCTGACAGGTTCGAGAGTAGAGCGGATAGCTGCCTCCATGCCGCTCCGTTTCTGTTGAGTCTCTATCCTGTCCTACCCGAAGAGTGATGCGAGGCGGATGTATGCGCACAAGAGTGGCGATCGTGGGTGCCGGAATCACGGGGCTATCGGCGGCCTACAAGCTCCGGTCGGCGTGTGATGTCACCGTGTTCGAGGCTGACTCGCGTGCTGGTGGCCACGCTAACAGCGTAGAAGTGCAGGATCGCGGGAGAACAATCGGTGTGGACACCGCATTCATGGTGTTCAACGAGCCGTACTACCCGCGTGTAACAGAATTTTTCGAGGAGCTCGGCGTGTCCTCGGTGCGCCACGTCGGCGGGTTCTCCTTCTACGACAACGACGCCGGGTGGCAATACACTTCGGAGGATCTGCAGGCGCCGCTCGGGGAGTCCGCGATGGACTCGCATCCGGCGCTCGCGTCGATCAAATTGGAAGCGCAGTGGTTTCACGAGACCGCGCCGAAGCACTTCCTTCGTGGCCAAGCGAACCTGCCTCTCGGCGAGTACCTCGAACGCGAGGGGTACTCCGAGGATTTCAAGTGGGGTTTCGTAGTGCTCATCTGCTCGGCGGCCTGGGCGGTCCCGGCCGAACGGATCTGGGAGATGACCGCTGCCACCGTCATCGCCTTCTACATCGCGCACGGGAGCGGAGGTCTCGGAGGGCAGAAGGTCGACTGGCGCTCCGTCGAGGGTGGGAGCATTCGTTATGTGGAGCGAGCGGTGGCGGCTCTCGAACGCAGCGGCGCGGAGGTCCGGCTGTCCTGCCCGGTGGAGCGCGTCCGCGAGATCGACGGTGAGGTCGAGGTCGTAAGCGCCGCGGGCACGCAGAGATTCGACCGCGTCGTCATGGCCCTCCACGCGGACGATGGGCTGCGCTTGGTCGAAGGGCTCGCCGCGGACCGGGCGGCTGTGCTCGGCAAGGTGCCTTACTCGCAGTCCCGCGTTCTGCTGCACACCGACCCATCGGTCATGCCTGCCGACCGGGCTTCCTGGAGAAGCTGGAACTACGGGCGCCGCGCGGTCGGCGACGACGTGGACGCTTGGGTCGTCTTCTACATGAACGCGCTCCAGTCGCTCGATGCCGACCAGGACTACTTCGTGACCCTCGGTTATCCGGGGGAGATCGATGAGGAGCGCTTGCTCGCATCCTTCGACTACCGGCATCCGGTCATCAACTTCGAAGTCCGATCGTTGCAGGAGGAATTGTGGCAGGCCGCGATGCAAGGTCCGATCACGTTCTGCGGCGGTTATCTGCACTCCCGCAAACTGGGTAAAGACATCATCGGTATGCATGAATCGGCGTTCGATTCCGGACTGGCGGCCGCCGAGGGAATCCTCTCGCGCACGGTAACGCTCGCCTGAGCGAGAGCCCCGCAATCCCTCATCGGGCGTTCGTTGACGCCTGCCCGACGCAGGTCGAATTCGAGGAGGAAATCATGGCCGCCTTCACCGTGTCCGAGATCGAGAACTGGCTGGCGGAGAAGATCGGTTATCGCCTGGGCGTCCCGGCTTCCGAGGTCGACACCGAGCAGTACTTCGACGAGTTCAGCATCGAGTCGAACGAGGCGCTCGTGCTCGCCGGTGAACTCGAGAGCTGGCTCGGCATGGAGCTCGAGACGACGGCGCTCTGGTACCACCCGACGATCTCGCAGCTGGCGCGGTACATCGTCGAGGAGGCCGGCAAGCATGTCGCCTGACCGGACGGCCCGCCGGCTTGGAGGGGGATCGGACGGCGGGATGGAGGTGCTCGCCGCACCGGGCGCAGACGAGGGTGTCGTCGTTGTGACCCATCCCGGTGCGCTGCTCGTCAGGAGTTACGAGGCGCTCGCGGAGGAGCTCGGCGGGATCGGCCTGGGAGTCCTGCAGATCGACAAGATTCCGGAGTACCGGAGATCGATGTTGGGCGGCGAACCGCTGGAGATCACCGTCGCGGAGATCGCCGAACGATTTGTGGCCGAGATTCACGAGTTCGCGGGTGACCGACCGGTGGTGCTGCTCGGTTGGTCGTTCGGCGGCGTCCTCGCCTACGGCACGGCGGAGCGGCTGGCCGCCGACCGCGTCGTCGAGCATCTGTTCCTGCTCGACAGCATCGCGCCGGGCGAGGGTGACCCGGGGAAGAAGTTCGGTGACTCGTTGCCGAGCAGGGAAGGCCTCGACTGGTTCGCGATGTACTTCGGTGCCAAACGCGGTGCGCCGCTCGGCTTTGCTTACTCCGACTTCGAGAACATGACGACTACCGAGGGACTTTCCGCAATCCTCGAACGCTGCAAGCAACGCGGAATCATGGAACGGGACACATCCGTAGCGGGCTTGCGCAAGGTTTTCGAAGCATTCGTCGACGGAATACTGCGGAACAAGCAGCTGCACGACGGATTCGACCCGGGACCACCGGCTTTCCCGGTCACGCTCGTCCGCCCACAGCGTGGGCTGTTCGACGACGTCTCGTCCCTCGGATGGGAACCGGTCGTCGGTGATGTCGCTGTCCACTACTGCCCGGGTGACCACTACACGATGTTCAGCAACCCCGAGGCGGCCAAATCGATTGCCGCCTTGGTTGATTCCGCACTGCGCCATTGACAAGCGACGAACGCACCTGACCCGAGGAGTGCACTCGTGGGCGACGTAGAGACTGAGCAGCGAGAAGGACGCCGACTGGCCGATGAGCCGGTGGCGGTCGTCGGAATCGCCTGCTTGTTCCCTCAGGCCAGGAACAAGCAGGAGTTCTGGACGAACGTCGTCCGAGGTCGGGATTGCATGGAGGACGTCCCCGAATCCCATTGGCGCATCGAGGACTACTACGACCCCGACCCGACCGCCGAGGACAAGACCTACTGCCGGCGAGGCGGGTTCGTGCCACAGGTCGACTTCGACCCGATGGAGTTCGGCATCCCCCCGAACATCCTCGGCGTCACCGACATCCTGCAACTGCTGAGTCTTGGCGTAGCCCGGGATGTGCTTGCGGATGCTGGTTGCCCGGACGCGTCGTGGTACGACCCGAGCCGGACGGGCGTGACTCTCGGTGTGACCGGCGCCAACTCGTTGACCCAGCCACTCGCGACTCGTCTCCAGGCACCGGTTCTGCGGGAAGTGGTGCAGAGCTGCGGTCTCTCGGACGCAGCCGCGGACGAGGTCGTCGAGCGCTTCCGCAAAGCCTTCGCTCCGTGGGAGGAGAACTCCTTCCCAGGCATGCTCGGCAACGTCGTGGCTGGACGCATAGCCAATCGGTTCGACCTCGGCGGCACCAACTGCACCTTCGACGCCGCATGCGCGAGCTCGCTCGCTGCGGTTCGCTATGGGGTGGCTGAACTGGTCGACCGTCGGGCCGACATGATGCTCGTCGGCGGCTGTGACGCCGAGAACACGATCCTCATGTACATGTGCTTCTCAAAGACGCCAGCACTGTCGCGGTCGGAGCAGATCCGGCCTTTCGACCGCAACGCCGACGGCACGATGATCGGCGAAGGCATCGGAATGCTCGCTCTGAAGCGCCTTGCCGATGCCGAGCGCGACGGGGACCGCATCTACTCCGTGATCACTGGCATCGGGTCGTCGAGCGACGGGCGTTTCAAGAGCATCTACGCGCCGCGGGAGAGCGGACAAATCCGGGCACTGCGTCGGGCGTACGACGACGCTGGATGCACGCCGGCTGACATCGGTCTCGTCGAGGCGCACGGAACGGGGACACCAGCGGGGGACGAAACTGAGCTGGGTGCGCTGAAGTCCTTGTACGCCGAACACGACTGCCCACCCCACAGCGTCGCGATCGGCAGCGTGAAGTCGCAGATCGGGCACACGAAAGCGGCGGCAGGTGCAGCCGGGCTCATCAAGATGTCCTTGGCCCTGCATCACCAGGTCTTGCCGCCCACCATCAACGTCGAGGCCCCAGCGGCTCCTCTCGCCGATTCGAGGTCGATCTTCTACCCGAACACGGCCGCGCGTCCTTGGCTGCCGCCCAGCCCGGAGAGCCGCCGTCGCGGAGCAGTGTCGTCATTCGGTTTCGGGGGTACCAACTTCCATTGCGTCGTGGAGGAGGCTCCGACGGCTGCGGCTGGTCGTGCCGGGCACAGCGCGTCCGGTGTGGCGTTGTGGCACGCCCCGGACCTCGAGACCCTGGTTGCAGCTGTCACGGACCAGCCGCCGGCTGACGGGGGGCCGGTCCCGGCCGATCACGCCCGCCTGGTGCTCGTCCACGGGGCTGATGACCTGGCCGAGCGGAGGGAACTCGCCTGCGAACTGCTTCGCTCGGCGAATGGCCGCGACGTGCTCGACCACCCGAAGGGCATCCACTACCGTCGCCGAGCCCTCGCGGGTGTTGAGACCCTGGCGGTCGCTTTCGCCGGGCAGGGCAGCCAGCACGTGGACATGGGGCGAGCCGCCTCCCTGGTCGTACCGCACATTTCCGCCGCATTCGCTGAGATCGACGCGATCGACGCGTCTGGTGAACCGGTCGGTCTCGTGACGTACCCCCCGCCGGCGAACACCGGGGAAGCACGCGCTGAGCAGGAGCAGATGCTTCGGCGGACTGACTACGCTCAGCCCGCCATCGGCGCACTATCGGCCGGGTACTACGACTTCCTGTGTGAGCTCGGACTGACACCAACTGCGTTTGTCGGCCATAGCTTCGGCGAACTCACTGCGTTGTGGGCTGCCGGGGCACTTAATCGCAAGGACTACTTTCGTGCCGCGCGTGCCCGCGGCGCGGCAATGGCTGCCTGCGGGGCGGACGGCAGCGACCCGGGAACGATGCTGTCGGTCGACGCGGGCAGCGCGACGGTCCGGAGCTTGCTCGAAGGGCACAGCGACGTGAACGTCTGCAACGTCAATTCGCCGGCTCAGACGGTCGTCGGCGGCGGCACCAAGGCGGTCGAGGCCTTCGCCCAGAGGTGCAAGGCGGCGGGGCTGAAGACCTATGCGCTGCCGGTAGCGGCAGCCTTTCACACGAGCTATGTCGAGCCCGCGCGGGCCGAGTTCGCGCGCACTCTGAACGGGGTGCAAGTCGGTGCGGCATCGCGTGTCTACTGCAACACCCACGGAGCCAGCTACATCGAGGACGCAGACGCAAACGCCCAAACGCTCGTCCGCCAGATCGTCGAACCGGTGGAGTTTGCTGACCAGATCGCGGCGATGTACGCCGATGGCGTTCGGGTCTTCGTCGAGATCGGTCCGAAGAAGATCCTGGCAAGTTTGGTGTCGGCGAATCTGCCGGAGGAGCACGACGAAGTCCTCGTGGTTTCGACCGACGCCGGGCGCCCGGACACGAGCGACCAAGACCTCATGGGCGCAGTTGCGCAGCTGCTCACGGCGGGGGTACCGCTCGAACGAGTTAACCGGTACCTCCCACCTGTCATGGAGAAGCGCGAGCCCAAGTTTGCGATTCCGCTGCGCGGGGTCAACTACGTTCCCGACGAACGACGGCAGGCCTACGCCAACGCCCTTGCCGCTCCCAGCCCCGCAATTGAGGAGACGTCGGCCGCTACTTCGAACCGGGACCATACCAATGCTGCGGGCAACCCATCGACAGCAATGGCGTCGGCGGAGACCGTGCGGCTGGTGGAGGGGGCTAAGCAGATCGCAGAGTCGGTGGAGAAGCAGACCATGGTGCACCAGGAGTTGCTGCAGGTCCAGGAAAAGGTCGCCGAGCGGCTCGCCGAGATCACGCAGCAGGCTAGTGCCGGGGGCATGCTTTCCGCAGACGTGGCTGCGGCCCTCGTCGCGGTGGGCGACCAGGTTGCAGCCATCACGAGAGCCCATGAGAGGGCTAGCGAAGCACAACTGAGGTTCTTGACGGACGCTCAAGGGGTCGAGCCGGTCCTCCCAACGATTCGACCGGATATGCCGGCACTGAGCGCGCCGAGCACGCTCGCGGAGTCGACTGCGGACAAGCAGGCCGCATCGAACGGGTCGACCGGGAAATCGGTGGTGACAGTCCCGCCGGACGGCGCTGCCACGAAACTCGATGCTGCGTTTGTCGCGGAGACAGCGGTGGATGAGGGGGCGTTGGCTTCGGCGGAGTCGGTGTTGTTGGAGGTTGTTGCTGACAAGACTGGTTATCCGGTGGAGATGCTTGATGCTGGGATGGATGTTGAGGCCGATTTGGGGATCGATTCGGTCAAGCGGGTGGAGATTCTGGGGGCGGTGCGTGAGCGGTTCCCCGGGATGCCTGAGGTGGGGCCGGAGCAGATGGCTGAGTTGCGGAGTTTGCGTGATATTGCGGGTGTGATTGTTTCGGGTGTGGGCATTGTGGATGCTGGCGCGGGTTCCGTTGTCGGCGTGGAGGAATCGCCTGCGTCTGTTGTGGAGACAGCGGTGGATGAGGGGGCGTTGGCTTCGGCGGAGTCGGTGTTGTTGGAGGTTGTTGCTGACAAGACTGGTTATCCGGTGGAGATGCTTGATGCTGGGATGGATGTTGAGGCCGATTTGGGGATCGATTCGGTCAAGCGGGTGGAGATTCTGGGGGCGGTGCGTGAGCGGTTCCCCGGGATGCCTGAGGTGGGGCCGGAGCAGATGGCTGAGTTGCGGAGTTTGCGTGATATTGCGGGTGTGATTGTTTCGGGTGTGGGCATTGTGGATGCTGGCGCGGGTTCCGTTGTCGGCGTGGAGGAATCGCCTGCGTCCGTTGCGGAGACAGCGGTCGATCAGGGGGAGTCGATTCCGGGCAGTGATGAGTGGGCGAGCGAGGTCGCAATCCGGCGGGTCGTGCAATCTGAGATCGCCCGGCCGGACGCAAGAGTTGACGCCTTCGTCGACGGCGCGGTCGCTCTCGTTGTTGATCAGGGCGACCCGGCCGCGACTTCCGTTGTCGAGGTACTGGAGGACCGTGGCTTTCGGGTCCGGCTTGTCGTAGGTCCGAATTCGGAATCCACTGAGCCCGGCCATCGGCTCGACCGCTGGGACACGGCATCAGTCCGCGAACTCGTCCGAGCCACGGCCGAACAGTTGGGACGCCTCGACTGTGTGCTGGTACTCGCGCCTGCCGAACTGCCTAGCTGGGCCGAGGCCGCTGAAGAGCTGGTGCGCGCCCTCCTCGTCGCCGGAGCTTCCCAGCCGGCTCTGAAGGAGGCAGCAGAGGGACGGCGCGCGGCCTTCTTGGCCGTTCACCGATCCGGAGGGACGGCGGCGGGGACCGCTGTGCTCGACGGGCTAGGCGGGCTTGCGAAGACCTTCGCGATCGAGACGCCGTCGGTGTTCGCTCGTTCGCTCGCATTGGATCTCGGGATCGAACCGCGAGCGGCCGCGGACCTGGTTGTCCGGGAACTCCTCGACGCGTCGGTCGATCCCGTCGATGTCCGCTACCCGACCACGGATCGCCGGCAGGTGGATCGGGTGGAACCGGTCGGGCCGAATACCGGGCGGCTGACAGTGGACGCATCCGACCTCCTAGTCGTCTCAGGCGGGGCTCGGGGCGTAACTGCTCGGTGCGTGGAGGAGCTGGTGGCGCGATCCGGTGTTGGGGTGCTGCTGCTGGGACGCACCCGCCTCGAGGACGAGCCGGAATGGACTCGGGGGTTGCAGGAGGAGGCGAAGCTCAAGCGGGCCATCGCGGACAGGATCGCAGGAGAGGGCGCGAAACCGACCCCGGTCGATGTCGGCCGACGCTACGAGGCGCTTACCGCGGCGCGGGAAGTCCGGAACACGCTCGAGACCATCTCCGCAGCAGGCGCCCGCGTCGAGTACCTCCAGGTCGACCTCACCGACGCGGCTGCGGTCCGGCAGGCCCTCGCTCCCTACCGCAACGAGATCACCGGGGTCGTACATGGGGCCGGTCTTCTCGCCGACCGACTCATCGCAGAGAAGAATCGCGAGGAGGCGGAGGGCGTGCTCGGGGTGAAGATCGACGGTCTCACCCACATCCTCGACGCGGTGGACGCTGACCGACTGCGCCATCTCGTGCTGTTCTCCTCGGCTGCTGGGCTGTTCGGCAACCGGGGGCAGGCCGACTACGCCATGGCCAACAGCGCGCTCAACGGCATTGCGCGAGCATTCCGCGCTGCGCATCCCCAGTGCCACGCGACTGCGATCAACTGGGGCGCGTGGCACGGCGGGATGGTGTCGGATTCGATCGCGCGCATGTTCCAGGACCGAGGAGTCGAGCTCATCGACCTCGACTACGGTGCTCGGTGCTTCGCTGCGCACTTCAGCCGGGAACGAGGTGGTGACGAAGTAACCCTCGTTGGCCCGGAGGCACCGCTATCGGCCGTGCAGACGATCCGGCCGCCCGTGGCCATGGAGGTTGAGCGGCGCATCGCGGGCATGTCCGCAGATCCCACCATTGCTGATCACAGCATCGGTGGGTACCCGGTGCTACCGGCGACCTTCGCACTCGGAGCTTGCATCCGCGTGGTCGAGGGCATCACCCGAGCCGAGGTTGGTGGTGGCATCGACTTCCGCGTGGAGCGCGGGATCGTCTTCGACGCGGATGCGCCGCGCAGGCTGCGCTTCTCGGTGCGGGACGAGCCGTCGGAGAGCAAAGTGCAGGTCGCAGCACGGGGGCTCACGGGCGGTGATGACGGCGCACCGGCGTACTCGGTCGGGCTCTGCTTGGACGCTTCGAATCGAGAACGACCGCTCGCTGTCGGACTGCCCAGAGCTGGCACTGGCAGGAAGGCCGACGATCTCTACGGATCGTCGTTGTTCCACGGGCCGGCGCTCGCCCACATCACTCGGGTCACCCGGGAGGCGTCCGACGGACTCGCGCTCGAGTGCATGATTCCCGAGGTCCCTCCGCTGCTGGAGGCCTTCCAAGGCTCCCGGTTCGACCCGATGCTCGCCGACCTCATGCTGCAGGCCGCGTTGGTCGCAGTCCACGAGCTCTGCGGCGCGCACAGCCTCCCGATGCGATGGCGGGAATTCCGCACCGTCCGCCGTGCCACACCTGGCCAGCCGGTCGCACTGGTCGTTGAGAAGCCTCCGGTAGGTGACGGTCCGACCTGGGGCCTCGACGTCGCGGCCGCGACGTTCGACGGCGACGTACTCGCACGCTTCTGCGACGTCACGCTCGTCTCCACGCCGGACCTCGCCCGCCGCTTCTTCCCAGAGCGCGCATGAAGGCCAGTTCGCGAGCGGTGACGAGGAGGTGGCACACATGAGCAAACTGGCCATCGTCGGCGTGTCCTGCATCCTGCCGGGGGCGAGGACGCCGGAGCAGTTCTTCGAGAACTTGCTCGAAGGCCGGGATTCCCGACGTGAGGGCGAAGCCGCGGACTTCGGGATTGATCCCGCAACGCCCGGTGGGTGGGGAGACGACCGGCACGCTGTGACCTCCCGCCGCGGGGGCTTCGTCGACGACGTGGAGATCGACCTCGGCGGTCTGCGTCTTCCGGAGGCCTGGTTGCGCAGGCTCGACCGGTCCTTCCACTGGGCGTTGCACGTCGGTCGCGAGGCGATCGCAGATGCGGGCGCCGATCTGGAGGTGCTGTCGGGCGATCGAGTGGGGCTGGTCCTGGGCAACTACTCGTTCCCCACCTGGTCGTCCTGCGAACGGGCGCTGCCCCTCTGGCAGGAGGGAGCGGCAGCCGGCCTGCGCGCGGCCGGGGTGCTCCCGCCACGTTCGGGGCGTCCCCGCCGGCCCGCGACCGACCCGGCCAACTTGCGGGCGTTCGGGCTGCCAGCTCGAGTGGTGGGCGAGGCCCTCGGTCTCCGGGGACCCCAGTTGGCTCTCGACGCCGCCTGCTCCTCTGCGCTCTACAGCCTCAAGCTCGCCGGTGATTACCTCCGCGCCGGACGCGCAGATGTGATGCTGGCTGGCGCGCTCTGTGCTCCCGACCCAGTATTGATGCACCTGTCCTTCTCCGACCTCGGCGCCTACCCGAGCAACGGGGTCAGCCAGCCGTTCGATGCTCGCTCCGACGGGATCATCACCGGGCAGGGCGCCGGAATGTTCGTCGTGAAGCGGCTCGCCGACGCATTGGCCGAAGGCGATCGCATCTACGCCGTCGTCGACGGCATCGGACTTTCCAACGACGGGGCGGGAAGGCACCTCCTCAGCCCGAACGTCGAGGGGCAGTTGGAGGCGTACCGGCTGGCTTACGCGGAGGCCGGTGTCGATCCGCAGGACATCGACTACATCGAGTGCCACGCCACCGGTACCCCGCTCGGCGACAGCACCGAGGCCGATGGTCTGCACCGCTTCTTCAGCAGCCCGCGCCCGGCCTTGGGGTCGGTCAAGGCCAACGTGGGCCACCTGCTGACCGTCGCGGGGTTCTCCAGCGTTCTGAAGTTGATCAAGTCATTGCACGAGGGCGTGATTCCGGCAACGCCAGGTGTGGAGGACGTGATCAACGGTCTGGGGGCGGGGGAGGTCGTCTCCGCTACTCGGGACTGGCCGGTACGCGACGGCGGGCCCCGCCGGGCGGCGGCCTCGGCCTTCGGTTTCGGGGGGACGAACGCGCACCTCGTGCTGTCCTCACCGGAAGAGGAGTCGGACCCGGTGCCACCAGGTGCTGCCTCGGCTCCGGCACCTCGGACAACGCCCATGCTGATCACGGGAATCGGTGTCCACGTGGGAAACATCGATGGCCGGGCGGATTTCGAGCGACGTATGTTCACCGCCCGTCCCTCGTTGGGGCAGGTGCTCCCGAATCGCTGGTACGGGCTGGGGGAATGTTCCGGCGTGCAGGCCGCCGATCGACCAGCCGGCGCCTACTGTGGTTCGTTCGACATCGACCCGCTTTCGTATCGCATCCCGCCCGCGCAGCTGACCGACTTCAACACGCAGCACCTGTTGATGGTCAAGGTCGCCGACGAGGCCTTGGCCGATGCCGGGTACCAGCTGCCCGGCTCGCGCTCCGGATCCCCGGCTCGCCAGCGCGTCGGCGTCGTCATCGCGATGGAGATGGAGCAGCACGCCCACGGGCACCGGGCCCGGTTCGACATCGGGGCGCACGTTCGCGATGAGTGCGCGCGGGCAGGGGTGGCGCTCGACAGCGAGGAGATGGCGGCACTCGAGGAGGCCGTGCGCGACGGCATCCACAGCCCGATCGATTCCGGCCAGGTGATGAGCTACATCGGCAACATCATGGCCAGCCGCATCAGCTCCCGCTACGACTTCACCGGCCCGTCGTTCACCGTGGCCTCGGACGGCGCTGGCAGCGCGGCCGCCCTCGACGTGGGTCGCCTTCTGCTCGCCGACCCGTCGATCGATGCCGTGCTGGTCGGTGCGGTAGACCTCGCCGGGGGAGTCGTCGAAGCCGCTGCGGACGATGACGGACCAGAGAGCCCTGCAGCCATAGGTGAGGGTGCCGCCGCCGTTGTGCTCACCCGCGCTGGGGCATCCGGCGAGGCCTACGCATGCCTGGAATCGTTGGCGACGGCCTATCCGCACCATTCGGACCGCCTCATGGGTCAACCCGACGCCGACACCGTGGCCCAGTCCGCCCGCGAAGCCCTCGCAGCGGCAGGTATGAGTGCCGATTCGGTGGGCCTTGTCGAGAGCCGTGCTGCGGTCGACGTCGGGACCGGCGAACTCCTCGGGCTCGAGCGGGTTTACGCCGACGCAGCTGGTGACGAAGCGGCGGGACCAGCGCTTTCCTCACTGGCTCCGCTCGTAGGCGACACGCGGAACCTCGCCGGGCTGCTCGGGGTCGTCAAGGCCGCGTTGGCGGTCTCGACTGGAACCATCCCGCCGCCAGGGCCGCTCCCCGAAGCTGGTGAGGGCACCGAGATGGTTCCCGCGAGCAGTGCTGCGCAGTGGTGGGTGGCGCCTACAGAGCGCCCCTGGTTGCGGCGCACGCCTGAGGACCATCGGGTTGCCGCCGTCAGCATCACCGGCAGTGGAGGGTCGCACGCCCACGCCATTGTCAGCGGGCGAGGTGTCACCGCCCCTGATACGTCTGTGCTGCGATGGTCGCCCAACGGCCCGCTGGTCCTCCCCGTCCAAGGCACGGACGCTGAGGACCTGGTGAACGCTCTTGGCGCCCTCCGCGACGAGCTCGCGGGCGCCGTGGATGTGGCTTCGGTCGTGCAACGGTTCCTCGACGAGCACCGGACCGGCGGACTTACCGCGGTGTTCGTCGCAGACGACGGCGACGGCTTGCGTTCAGAGGTTGACGCCGCGTCTCGCGACCTGCCCAGCAGTCTCGCCGAGGGCCGGATCTGGAACTCGCCGCGAGGGAGCTACTGCACGCCGCGCCCACTGCATGCGCAGGACGTGGCACTGGTCTTCCCCGGGGCGTTCAGCGCGTACCCGACAGCGGCGGCCGACTTGTTCCGGCTGGCGCCCGGGCTCCTCGCGGATTTCGAGTCCTTTGCAGCATCGCCCGATGCCCAGTTCCAGACCGACCGGTTGCACCCGCGTCGGCGGCGCGTCCCGGATCGCCGCACGGCGATGCAGTACGAGGCCGAACTGCTGGATGACATCCCGACGATGCTGGCTGCTGGCACGAATCTCGCGGTCCTGCACACCGAACTGCTGCGCACAGCGCTTGGACTGCCGGTGCGGGGAGCGCTGGGTTACTCGCTCGGCGAGAGCAGCATGCTCTTCGCACTCGGAGTCTGGGAGGCCGCGGCGCGCGACGACCGTGCGCTGAGGGAGTCTCCTTTGTTCAGCCACCTGCTCACCGGCGCGCGCACCACTGTGCGCAGCGCGTGGGGGCTAGGGGCCGACATCGAGGACGGCCAGGTGTGGTCGTCCTATCTCGTGTTGGGTGACGTCGAAGAGGTCGCCCGGCATGTCGAGCGGACCGACCGGCTGTTCCTGACGCACATCAACTCCCCGACGGAGGCGGTCGTAGCCGGGGCACCCGAGGCTTGCCAGGGCCTGCTCGACGCCCTCGACGTCCGAGGTGCGCGGACCCCAACTCGCCACATCATGCACTGCGACATCGTGCGGCCCCACTTCGACGAGCTGGCGGCGCTGAATTCCCACCCAACGACGATGCCCGCCGGTCTTGAGCTGTTCTCGGCCTTCGACGGTGGGGTGCTCGAAGGAGCGGGGCGCGGGGAACTCTCGCAGCGAATCGCCGAGACGTTGTGCAGAACGGTGGACTTCCCGAAGCTCGTGCGAGCGGCGTACGCGAACGGGCATCGGGTGTTCATCGATGTCGGCCCGGCCGCCAGCTGCACGCGCTGGGTCAGCGAGATCCTCGGCGATCTCCCGCACCTCGCGGTCGCGGTCGATCGCCGGGGCATTTCGACAGCAGACGGCCTCGCACGTGCGGTCGCGATGCTCGCCAGCCACGGCGTGCCAGTCCGGCTCGATCAGCTGCGCCCGCTGACGTCCGAGGCAGTGCGGCGCCGGGTGCGCGTCGAGTGCGGTGGGGAGTCCATCCCGGAGCGGATCGCCCAGCGGGCCCAGGAGGCGCTGGACGGCGCGCGTCCAGGAGACGCTGTCGACGAGCGAGCGCGGACCCAGGTCCTGGAGCCTGTCCCGGCCGCACCGGCAGGTGTCGGTTTCGTCGGTAAGGCTTTCGTACCGGTACAGCACCAGCCGATCGAGTTCGGCACGCAAGCGGAGAGTCCAATCACTGCTGCACGAATCGTGACGCAGGAGCCTGGGCCGCCGATGGTTGCCCCGGCGGAGCCCGCTACCGCCCGCGCCGACGTAGCGGCGGGACGCCCGGTCTCGGAGGCGGCTGTCCGATCGCTGGTCGATGAAAAGCTGCGGACCGGCGTGCGCGCCGCACATGAGAAGTTGCTTCTGTCGCAGAAGGTGGCCCAGCTCGCTTCGCTGAACCTGCTCGAACGGGCCGTCAGCGTTGGTGGGTTGGCTGGCGCCGCGACTGACGCATCGGTCGGCGGAGCCCTTGACCCGGCCGCCGCAGACCCGACACCCGACGCGGTGCGGTCGCCGGAGCCCGCCCAATCACTAGTGCGCGTGGACCCGCGGATCATCTGGAACCGCGACGATCTCCTGGAGTTCGCCACCGGATCGGTGGCCCCGGTGTTCGGCGAGCGGTTCGCCGAGGTCGACTCATATCGGTCCCGGGTGCGACTGCCTGCTCCGCCTTACCTGTTCGTTGACCGCGTGGTCGCTCTCGAGGGTCGAACCGGCACTTTCGAGCCGTCGTCCATCAGCACTGAGTTCGACATTCCGAAGGATGCCTGGTTCTCGGTGGACGGCCTGTCGCCGCCGGCCGTCACGATCGAGGCCGGACAGTGCGACATGCTGCTCATCAGCTACCTGGGCATCGATCTGCTCAACAAGGGCGATCGCCGCTACCGCCTACTGGACAGCACGCTCGTGTTCCACGGAGACCTGCCTCATGAGGGGCAGACCCTGCGCTACGACATCTCCATCGACAGGTTCGCTTGGAACGGCGACATGTTGATGTTCTTCTTCTCCTACCTCTGCTACGCCGATGGCGAGTTGATCCTCGAGCTGAAGAGCGCCGCAGCTGGATTCTTCACCCAGGAAGAACTCGAAGCATCAGGTGGGGTCCTAGCAGCACCGTCCACTGAGGATCGTCCGCGGGGATGGTTCAAACCCCTCGCCCATACGGACGTGGATCGCCTCGGGGCAGAAGAGCTCGAGGCACTTGCCCGCGGTGAGCGCGCCGCGGTGTTCGGACCGGCTCACGCCCAGCCCGAGGGTGCCAACCGCTCCCTGCGCCTGCCCGACGCCAAGCTCCGGTTGATCGACGAGATCACGTTGATCGACCGCACCGGGGGGCCGCGCGGCTTGGGGCATCTGAGTGCGACGGCCCACCTCGACCCCGAGGGTTGGTACTTCGCCTGCCACTTCATCGACGATCCGGTGCTCGCGGGCTCGATGATGGCCGAGGGTGGAGTGCACCTCCTGCAGGTCTACGCCCTCTCGCTCGGGATGCACCTGTGCTTGCCCGACGCGCGATTCCAGACGGTCCCAGGACTGCGGACCGAGGTGAAGGTGCGGGGCCAGGTAACGCCCGACACCGGCTCGATCCGCTACGAGGTCGACATCGAGGACCTCACCTTGGTCCCGCGGCCGACCGTGATCGCGAACATCACCGTTCACGACGACACGGGCAAGCCCATCGTGAGCATGCGCAACTTCGGGGTGCAACTGCGGGAGAAGGAGGGGACCCCGTACCGCCCAGATGCTGGCGGCATCCCTCCATTCCTGGGACGCCGCACGCACGACGGGCGCGACGTGATGATCAACGAAATGCACCTCGCCCACGCCGCACGCGGGGATCTCGGCACCGCGATGGGACCCGAGTTCGACGTCTACCACGACCACCGCGCGCCGCACATCCCCAACGGCGACTTCCAGTTCGTCGACCGGATCGTGGAGATGACCGGAGAGCGCGGGACCTTCAGCGGTGGCGAGACCATGATCACCGAATACGACGCGGCTGCGGACTCCTGGTACTTCCGGGAGACCAACCCGCACATCACGCCGAACTGCGTGCTCATGGAGACCTCGCTGCAGGCGGCCATCCTGCTGGGCTACTACCTCGGAGTCACGCTCGGCACTCCGGAGGAGTCGTTCAGCATCCGCAACCTCGATGGCAAGGCCCGGCTGCTGCGCGAAGTCGACCTGCGCGGCAAGACGATCGAGCACCGCACCACCATGCTGTCCTCCGGGTCCTACATGAACTCGATCCTCCAGAGGTTCTCCTACGAGCTCTGCGTCGATGGTGAGCCCTTCTACGCCGGCGAGTCGCTGTTCGGCTACTTCACCGCCAGCGCCCTCGAGAACCAGGTCGGGCTCGACAACGGTGCAGCGGTGCCCTCCTGGCTGGAGAGCGACGGCGCAGGCCACGAGGCCGTCGAAATCAGCGCCGACGAGTACCGCAGGCTGATCCTGGTGGAGCGGCACGATTCGCCGGTCGACCACTTCCCGCTGCTCGACCGCGCGCGAGTTGTGCTCAACGGCGGCCGCCAGGGCCTGGGCTATGCCTGGGCGTGCCGTCGCATCGTGCCGGACGAGTGGTTCTTCGACTGCCACTTCCACCGCGACCCGGTCATGCCCGGGTCGCTCGGCGTCGAGGCCATGCTGCACGCCCTGAAGCTGATCGTCCTGCGGGGCGGTCTCACCGAGGGAGTGCTCGACCGGCCGGTCTTCCACGTCCCGGTCGATGTCGAGATGTCCTGGCGGTACCGCGGGCAGGTCCTGCCCGACGACGGCGAGACCCGCCTCGAGGTTCATGTCACCGAGATCCGCCCCGAGGCCGACAGGTTCGTCGTCATCGCGGACGGCCACCTGTGGAAGGGCGACCTTCGCATCTACGAGATCGGTGGGCTCGCTGTCGAGGCCCGTGAAGGAGGATTGCGATGACCGTTGTGGAGAATCCCCTGACCGCGGTCGACTGCGTTGCACCGGTCGCCGACGTGGAAGGGGTGCGAGCCCTCCTCGGCGACACCGACCGCCCTTGCTACGTCGTCGACGATGACGGAACGATTGGACTCACTGCGGTCCCCGCCCCGCGGCACACCCTGCTTGCCGTTGCTGGTCCGCTCCCACCAACGCAACTGGGATCGGCCGCGTTCCGCACCGCACACGGAACTGACCTGGCCTACATGGCCGGCTCGATGGCGGGTGGTGTTGCGTCCGAAGATCTGGTGATCGCGATGGCGCGCGAAGGGCTGCTCGCTTCCTTCGGCGCAGCCGGCCTGATCCCGGATCGCATTGAGCGTGCATTGCAGCGATTCATCGCAGAGGTTCCCGACCGGCCGTGGGCCTGCAACCTCATTCACAGCCCCCATGAAATCGAGCTCGAGCGCGCCACTGTAGACCTGTGCTTGCGTTACGGGGTGCGTTGTGTCGAGGCCTCGGCCTTCTTCGACGTCACTCCGAGCATCGTGCGGTACCGGGTCGCCGGGCTGCGCCGCGGGCCTGACGGGGTGCCAATCGCCGAGAACCGGGTGATAGCCAAGGTCTCCCGGGATCAGGTGGCCCAGCGGTTCCTAGCGCCGCCCCCGTCCGAGATTGTTACCGATCTTCTTGCTGAGGGGGCGATCACCGCCGAGCAGGCCGAGCTCGCGATGCTGGTGCCGATGTGTGATGACCTCACGGCGGAGGCGGATTCTGGAGGGCACACCGACCGCCAGCCGTTGGCGGTTCTGCTGCCGGCCATGCTGCGTCAACGTGACCGGAGCGGCGCCCACAGCGTCCGTGTTGGCGCAGCGGGGGGCCTCGGAACACCGGCAGCGGTGTGGTCGGCGTTCGCTGCGGGTGCTGACTACGTGGTCACGGGATCGGTCAACCAGTCCTGTCGCGAATCGGGCACCTCCGACGCGGTCCGCGCCCTGCTCGCCGAGGCTGAGCCGACCGACTGCGACATGGCC
Source organism: Saccharopolyspora sp. NPDC050389 (assembly GCF_040655595.1). Taxonomy (NCBI): domain Bacteria; kingdom Bacillati; phylum Actinomycetota; class Actinomycetes; order Pseudonocardiales; family Pseudonocardiaceae; genus Saccharopolyspora; species Saccharopolyspora sp. NPDC050389. The sequence goes on along the minus strand of NZ_JBFAKG010000036.1, from coordinate 52,993 downwards.
CCGGCGGCGGACATGTTCGAGCTCGGCGTCCAACTGCAGGTCCTGAAACGGGGAACATTCTTCCCGATGCGGGCGAAGAAGCTCTACGCGCTCTACGCGTCGCACGCTTCGCTTGAGGACATCCCGGCCCTCCAACTCGAGCACCTCGAGACCAAGATACTCGGCCAGTCAGTCGACGAAGTCTGGGCGCAGTGCGAGGAGTACTTCAGCCGTCGCGACCCCGCCCAGCTCGAAAGGGCGCGAAATGCGCCGAAGCGCCGGATGGCTTTGGTGTTCCGGTGGTACCTGGGTATGGCCTCGCGGTGGGCAAGTGTCGGCGAAGCGGACCGGGTGCAGGATTACCAGATCTGGTGCGGGCCCTCGATGGGTGCCTTCAACCAGTGGGTAGCGGGCACCCCGCTTGCGCACCCGGCCGGACGCGAAGTTGCCACCGTTGCGCGTGAGCTTATGCACGGCGCCGCTTTCGCTGGCCGTATTTGCGCGCTTCGGGCAGCAGGCACAGTTCTGCCCGCTGGGGTTGAGCACCGGCCGGGAGGAGGTCGGTCCTCGTGACTAGGACGGCGCCCCACGTCGCGGAGATCCTTGACGCTGCCCTCGGTGACGCCACGGACGAGGCGAACATCTTCGGGTTCCATGAGGGCTTAGTGCGCGATGAAGCTGGCGAGTTCCCTGAGGCATTTCGGGCCGAGGTGGCCGACCGAGCCGGACTGCACCTCGGGTTTCTTCCGCGGACCGTCGGTGGCACAGGGGTGCCGCTGGACGCGATGATGTTGCAGGTCCGGGTGGCCGCCCGCCGTGACCTCGCGGTGATGCCTGCGGCGATGTTCAGCATCACCGCCGCGACCTGCGTGGTCCTGGCTGGCTCGGTCGAACAGGTCCGTCGGGTGGTCGCGCTGCTGGACGCCGGCACTCCAGTCGCCTTCGCCCTTTCCGAGCCTGCACATGGGGCCGACGTGGTTTCGGGCCAATGCCGCGCGGCCCTCGATAGCGAGGGGGAGGACCCTGTTCGGCTCGACGGCGAGAAGTGGATGGTCGGTCTTGGGCACCGAGCCGGAGCCGCATACGTCGTCGCGCGGACTGGTGAGCGCGGGCCAGCGGCGTTCAGCGGCTTTCTGCTCAGCGCCGACGACCTGGCCGCTGTCCGGTCGCACAGCGAGCCCATCGTCTGCATGGGCATGCGGGGTATCGACTTCGCCCGGTACGAGTTCCGCGGGCTGGAGGTCCCCCGTGATCGACTGGTGGGGGAGGCCGGTCGTGGCCTCGAAGTGGCCATGCGGGCGCTGCAAGTCGTCCGGATCGTCGGAAGCGCTGCCAATCTCGCATGCACGGATAGCGCGCTCCGGCTCACGCACGAGTACGGCCGGAGCCGTGAGGTGGCTGGCAAGCCGTTGCTCGATCATCCCCGCCCGCGTCGGGCATTCGCGACGGCGATCTCAGCACACCTCGCCGCCGACGTCGCGAGCGTAGTGGCGGGGCGGGCGCTGCAGGTCTGCCCGCCGTCGGTCTCGCACTGGTCCGGCGTCGTCAAACGAGTCGTCACGGATGCGACCGACACCGTGGTCAGGCAATGCGGTGACCTGCTCGGCACGTGGTCGGTGGTGCGCGAGGGCGTAGGCGCGCTGTTCGACAAGGTCCGGCGAGATGCCGAAGTGCTGCGGTACGTCGACACCGGGCCGGAGGCCACCTCGCGGGTTCTATCCGGGCAGATCCCCGCTTTGCTCAGGAACCTCGAAAATCCTTCGGCCGGTGCGCGCGAGCGAGTTGAGGCGGTGCACGACTTGGGGGCAGAGCCCCCCGACTACGACCCCACCGAGTTGCGAATGGCATCCCGTGGCCCGGACGACGTTCTCTCGGTGTTCGCGACCGACGAAGCTCATCTGCTGCGCTCCGTCCCGGACGAGCTCGTGCCGTGGATCGAGGAACTCGCCCGGAAGGTCAGCGAGCTCCGCCTCGTGGCGATCACGCCGGGAGTGGACCTCGTGGAAGTGGCGGATACGTTCGCCGCGCTGCACGGAGCGGCCAGTGCTGTGCACCTCTGGCGCCTCAACCAGGACCGCTCGCTCTACGGCACCGAACCGGGTAGCACGGTTTGGTTGCGAGCGGTGTTCACCCATCTATTCGCGATTGCGGATCGGGCTTGGCCGCGGCTGGCTGACGATCTCGCCGAGGGAATCGCCGCTAGTGGCCGCTCGCTCATCGATGGCGGTGCACTGCTCACGATGCTCCCGGTCCGCCTGGCCGAGGCCAAGACGTGGAGCCCGGTATGACTGATGTCCGCAACGTGGAAAAGCTCGCCGCCGACCTCGAGAAGCACCTCGGAGCGCCCCAAGACCTCGCGTCAGTGGTTGGCTGGGCGACCGCACTCGACCACGACGACCGTGAGGCCTTCCACCACGAGGGCATGGCTCACCTGCAGGAATGGGGGTTGCACGAGTACCAGGTTCCGGCCACCCACGGCGGCCGCGCAGTCGATGTTCAGGACAGCTTGGAACTCTTCCGGCTCGTGGCACGACGCGATCCATCCCTGGCCACGTCGCTCGCGACTACCAGCCTGAGCTTCATGCCGGTCTGGGTGGCGGGCACGGACGCGCAGAAAGAGCAGTGGGTCAAACGGATTTGTCACGGAACCGCCATGTCTTGGGGGCTCTCCGAAGCCGCGCACGGCAGCGACATCGTCGCTGATGAGACCAGGGCAGAGCTGGTCGACGGTGGCTACGTCATCAACGGTGAGAAATGGCCGATCGGCAACTCCGCGATCGGCGAGGTCATCGCGGTCTTCGCCCGCACGGGAGAGCGGGTTGGTCCGGCGGCCTTCTCGATCCTCATGGTCGACCGGCGATCCTGTCCAGCGTCGGCTGTGCGGCCCCGCGAGCGAATTCGGCTGCACGGTTTGCGTTCCATCGATAACGGCGGTGTCGCCTTCGTCAACTGCCGAGTTCCTGATTCGGCACGCATTGGCGCCGAGGGCGCGGGTATGGAGATCGCGGTCAAAGCGGCCCTAGCGGTGCGGGCGCTCGCTCCGGCGATGGCCCTCGGCTGCGTCGACAGCGGGCTGCGTCTGACCCTCGACTTCGTCTCGACCCGGATGCTTTTCGGCGAGACCGTGATCGAGGTGCCCTACACCCGCCGACAGCTCGTCGACGCATTCGCTGATCTGCTGGTTGCCGATGCCGTGGCTACGGGCGCGGTGCGCGCGCTGCAAGCGGCACCGGATCAGGTGAGCATAACTTCGTCGGTGTCGAAGTACCTCGTCCCTACGATGCTCGAGGCCACGATGGGCACGCTCTCGACGGTGCTCGGCGCGCGCCACTTCGTCAGAAGTGACCCGCACTACGGGGTGTTCCACAAGTTCGTCCGCGATTTGTGGATCTCCCACTTCGCCGAGGGCAACGTCGTGGTGAACCTCAAGAACATCGTGTCGTCGCTGCGGGAGCTCACCAAGGCACCAGCTGAGGTCGACGCCGAAGTTCGAGACGTGGCGGCCGGACGCAGTGCGGTCATCTACGACTTCGACGCCACCCTGCCCCAGTTCGAACCGGCCCGGCTGCAGATGCGAAGCCGGCACGGTGACGACGTGGTCACGGCGATGCCAGGCGTACTCGATGCGCTCGAGGCGAGAGCTGAGGCCTCGGACCGGTCCACTTCTGGCGCGCACGGGTCGGCAGACCACCTGCGGGCAGCGGTTTCCCTCGGACGTCGGTTCGTTGAACGCCTTTCGGTGCTGCGCCGCGAGGTCGAGGAGCTCGCCGAACGGTACGGTTCGTCCTGGCCACGCTCCGACGAGGCTTACCGTCGGGCCGAGGACTACGCGGTGCTGCACGCGGCCGCCGCCGTTGTGGCCCTCGCCGCTCACAGCGCCGAGTCTTTGCCCAACGGCGGGATCGACCCAGCAGTCCTGCTTGTGTGCCTTGGGCGACTGTGGGAGCGGTTCGAGCCCGGCGGGCGCGTTGTGAGTGCCGACGCTGTCGCTTCAGCTGCCGCGGTGATGTTGCGCCTGCACCGCGAAGGTCGTCTGTTCTCCCACCGCCAGCTTGCCCTTGCAGAGGGTTCGACCCCGAGAGGAGAGCGGTCATGAGAATCGTTTCCCGCGATCCAGCCACCGCCGAGACCGCGTTACCACTCCAACCGGTTTCGGAGGATGGTGCCATCGTGCCGGCGCTGGGGACGAGCGCGCTGCCCACTCCAGGGAACAGCCCCGACGCAGTTTCATGGATTCACTGCGCATCCTGCGGTGACTACGTCTACATCAAACGCCTTCGCCGATCCGGTGGCGTATGCCCCGCGTGCGGCCATCACCACCGGCTCTCGGCGGCAGATCGGCTGGCCCACCTGCTCGATCCGGGCTCGATCCGCGTCGTGCCCGGGTGGGCGCACACCGACGACGTCCTGGGCTTCCGCGACACCCGCGACTACCGGGAGCGCCTGGACGAGGCACGAGAACGCGTTGGCCTCGACGACGCTGCGGTGGCGGTGCGAGGGACGATCGGAGGGCAAGAGGTTGTGGTCGTCAGCCTCGACTTCCGATTCATGGGGGGCAGCATCGGTGCTGGAGTCGGCGAGTTGGTGGTAGCTGGCGCCGAGCACGCTGTAGCCCACCGGCTCCCGCTGTTGCTCATCAGCTCTTCGGGCGGAGCCCGGATGCAGGAGGGCACGACCTCGCTGATGCAACTCGCGAAGACGGCCCAGGCCATTTCTGCGGTCCACGAGAGCGGGATGCTGTGCGTCAACCTCAACACCGACCCCACTTTCGGCGGTGCGACGGCGTCGTTCGCGATGCTCGGCGACGTCATCGTGGCAGAGCCAGGCGCTCGGATCGGCTTCGCCGGGCCGAATGTCATCCGCCAGACCATCCGCGACGAGCTACCCCCGGGGTTTCAAACCGCCGAAAAGCTTCTCGAGCAAGGACTGATCGATGATGTCGTCCCCCGTGATTCCTTGGTTTCCTGGATCACGACCCTCTTGCGCCTGCACCGGACGGTTGCTCACCCACCCCTGCCCACCACAAAGGAGCGGGCTGTGGTGACGGCTCCCGGTGAGTTACCCGAGCTCGACGCGCGTACCGTGCTCACCCTCTCGCGGGATGTAGGGCGGCCAACAACCCTGGACTACATCACGTCCCTCCTTGACGAGTTCATTGAGCTCCACGGCGACCGCCAGATCGCTGACGATCCTGCCCTCATCGGTGGTGTCGGCGCGTTCCGGGGCGTCCCAGTGGTTGTCCTCGGGCACCAGAAGGGCACCGACACCGCGAGCCGGATCACGCACAACTTCGGGATGCCGCAGCCCTCGGGCTACGCCAAGGCACGCCGCCTGTTAAGGCACGCTGAGAAGTTCGGTATGCCTGTGCTGACCTTTGTCGACACTCCAGGCGCCTATCCCGGTCTGGAGGCCGAGGAATTCGGCCAAGGATACGCCATTGCCACAGCAATCATGGAGATGGTGCGGGTCGCAGTACCGGTGGTCAGCGTCGTCACCGGCGAAGGTGGAAGCGGTGGGGCGCTGGGTATTTCGGTCGCCGACCGCTTGCTGATGCTGGAGAACTCCTATTTTTCGGTGATCAGTCCGGAGGGCGCCTCGACGATCCTGCACGGCACTCCGGACAAGGCCGTCGAGATCGCTGAAGCACTGGGCATCACCAGCACCCGCTTGCTCGAACTCGGGATCGTCGACGCCGTCGTACCGGAGCCGGAGGGGGGCGCAGGGGCCGACCCGCGGTGCGCCATCCAGAGCGTCGGGGCGGCCTTGGCCTGGGCGCTCGACGACGTCATGGGCATCGACCGTGACGAGCTGATGCGCCAGCGCGAGCAGCGGTACAACGATTTCGGCCGCCTGGCCGAGTGAGATGAGCTGGGAGGACTCAATGAGTGCAGAACGTGCTGAGGAGTCGCTGCGCGCGCTCCGACGTGAGGTCGAGGAGCTCGTTGCGCGCGTGCCGGGGCCGTTGCGCCAAGTCCGAGCAGCCGTCGGCGAGTGCCACATCGACCTGGAGTGGGGCGAAAGCCCCGGGGCCGCTGCTCCCTCTGCAACCGGCGCCAGGGCGACCCGTGCCGAGGCGAACGTCCCGATGGATGACGGCCTGGTCGCCGTCGAAGCCCCGCTGGTGGGCACCTTCTACCGCTGTCCGGCGCCCGGTGAGAAGCCATTCGTCGAGGTCGGCGACAGCGTGCTGGCAGGCCAGCAGGTGGGGATCGTCGAGGCGATGAAGCTGATGAACGCGGTCTACGCGGACTGCGACGGCCGTGTGGAGGTCGTCCACGTGGACGACAGCGTGATGGTCGAATACGGCCAAGCCCTGGTGAGCATCGCACCTGACGAGGAGTTGTGATGTTCCGCAAGCTGCTGGTCGCCAACCGGGGAGAGATCGCCGTCCGCGTCGTCCGGGCCTGCCGTGATCTCGGCATTTCGACCGTGGCGGTCTACTCCGAAGCGGACGCCAACACGTTGGCGGTGGAGCTTGCCGACGAAACCGTGTGCATCGGGCCAGCTGACTCGCGCGCGAGCTACCTCAGCATCCCCGCGATCATCGAAGCTGCGCTGAAGACCGGGAGCGACGCGATCCACCCGGGTTACGGCTTCCTGGCCGAGGATTCGGACTTCGCCGAAGTGTGCGCTGAGAACGGAATCACGTTCGTCGGCCCCCCGCCCGAGGTGATGGAGGAGGTGGCGGACAAGGCGGCGGTCCGCGCGATCATGCAGGAAGCCGGGCTGGAGATCCTCCCCGGCTCCATCGGCACGGTGCCAAGCGTGCGTGATGCCGAGGAGATCGCTTCCTCCATCGGTATGCCGGTGGTGGTGAAGGCTTCGGCGGGAGGTGGGGGACGCGGGATCTCGGTGGTGCGCGAGCACGCAGATCTTCCGACGATCTTCCGGACCACGCGGCAGACCGCCCAGTTGCTGTTCAAGGACAGCTCCGTCTACGTCGAGCGGTACCTCAATTCCGCGCGCCATGTCGAGGTGCAGGTCCTCTGCGACGGAAGAGGAGGGGCTGTCCACCTCGGCGAGCGCGACTGCTCGGTGCAGCGACGCAACCAGAAGCTGATCGAGGAGTCTCCTTCGCCAGCGCTGGACACAGCTTCACGTGAGCGGATCACTGAGCTAGCGCTCCGTGGCGCCAAGGCGGTCGATTTCCAGGGGGCCGGGACGATGGAGTTCATCGTCGACGACGACGGTCGCGCCTACTTCATGGAGATCAATCCCCGCATCCAGGTCGAGCACCCGGTGAGCGAGGCTGTGACGGGAATCGACGTGGTCCGGGAACAGATCCTGGTGGCGAGCGGGGCACCGCTCTCGTTCGCGCAGGGCGACGTCGTGCTGCGAGGGCATGCTATCGAGTGTCGAGTCAACGCGGAGGATCCCGAGCACAACTTCCGGCCCGCCACCGGACACCTCGAACAGTTCCGACTCCCCGGCGGGCCGGGCGTCCGGGTCGACACCCACTGCAGCGCGGGGATGCCGGTGAGCCCCCACTACGATTCGTTGCTCGCGAAACTGATTTGCTGGGGTGAGGACCGGGAGGCCGCGCTCCGCCGGTCGCGGGCCGCGCTGAGCGAGTTCCTCGTGCGCGGTGCAGGGGTTCGCACAACAATCCCCTTCTTGCGCGAAGTCCTTGACACGACCGCCTTCCGCGACGGTCGTGCTACCACGGGGCTGGTCGAGGAGATGATGGCATCGGCGGTGGCACCGTGACGGCCCGAGCCACCTGCTCAGGACTGGTACCTGTTCAGCGGCGCATCTGGCGGCAGTGCGAGCCTCTGCACGCGGTGACGTATTTCGCGCGGCCGGCGCGCGAGGCCTTCGCAAAGGCGGGATTGCGTGGCGGTCTCATGACGTACATCGCTGGCCGGGTCGCCGCACTCGGGCCGGTCGGTGCAGCCCTCGGGTCGGCCGTGTTGTTCAGCTTCCATCCTTCCCTCGTTGAACGGATCCTCCCGCGCGCGTGGACATTCGCCTCTGCTTCGAACGTGCTCGCAGCACGCGAAGCCGGCGCTCGCGATTCGCTGTTCGAGCTGCTCGGGGATGAGATGCCATCTGCGGACGCGTTGTGGACGGCGGCAATCACCATCGAGTCGGCTCTGGCGAGCGAGCCGTCGCACGGTAGGGCGATGTTCGCTGCCCATCGCGCCCTTCCCCGGTCGGACGACCCGTTGACCCGCCTCTGGCAAGCATCGACCGTGCTGCGCGAGCACCGTGGAGACGGGCACGCCGCAGTGCTCGTGACCGCCGGTGTCGACGCCTGCGAGGCCCACGTGTCAGCCATTGCTGCGGGCGGACTGGCGCACGATTGGTTGCGTTTCCGCGGCTTCTCCGACCAGGACCGAGCTGCGGCGCAGGAGCGGATGTGCGAACGCGAGTTCATGTCAACCGACGGAACCCTGACAGCCGCAGGGTATGAAGAGCGAGCCACCCTGGAGCGCCGCACCGACGAGGCCGCCGCTGCGGCTTGGGACGAGGTCGATGAGGGCGACCTCGTCATGTGCGAGGAGACTTTAACTCGCATCGCTGACGTGCTGGCCCGCGCCAAAGTGCTCCCGGACCCATATCCACCCGTGGGATGAACCTGACGACCGCTGCGGGCCGGACACCTCGTGGGCAAGAGGACCTACCCGCACCTGTCGCACGGAACTTCCAAGCGCGGCCGCCCATGTGAAAAAGGGATGTGGTGGCCTCATGCCCGGTCCCGGTTGGGTTCCGCCAGCGGGAGCAGCCATCGCTCCATCGCGACCACTGCGCGCGTGATGATGGGCAGGCCGAAGCGGGCCAGACCGGCGCCCCATCGGGAGTGGTGCATGCGCAGCAAATCAGGCCCGATCGTGGAGAAGATGAGAGCGAGACCGGACATGCCGCGCACTGCCACCACGGCGTGTCGAATCCGGTGCTGCTCGTCGAACGAGAGGACGAGGTACTCCTCGAACTCGATGCCGTTCGATCGTCCGTGAAAGCCGACTACGCGGGTCGCGCCCTCACCGACGTCGGTGTGGTAGTCGAGGTAGTCCAGCTTCGAGAAGAGGATGCCCAGCAAGGAGCCGACCTCCGCCCGCCCCTCGAAGCGGAACGAGTCCGTCATCGGCGTGTGGAGGACCACGTTCGTCGCGAGCAAGGACTTGGCTGCGTCGAGATCCTTGCGGCGGGCGGCCCGGCACCACCGCCATGCGCTTTCGGCAGCACTGCGGCCCGGCCCGGGGGCATCGATGAACCCGTTCGGCGAACGTTGGCCTGGCTCGCAGGAAGCGTCGTGTTCTGGGGCCGGCCGCAGGAGGGGAGTCTTCGCTTTGCGCGCAGAACGGCGGAGCATCGTTTATCGCCTTTCCATGGTGATCCGGCGACGCGCCCCCCGCGATCTCCTTGGGCAAGTGGCCGCCTCTTCATCATCGCCGGTGGTGGATGCGGAGCCGGGCTCGGTCGTTTCGAGTTCTTATTGCGGATCGATGAACGTGCCGTGAAAACCGAAGGGGATCGTCTGAGGTGTCCTGGCTCGCCCCAGTTCTCGCATGTCCCGAGCATCCAGCACGAGCAGTACCGAGCTGCGTCCGTGGAGGTCGAGTGCGACCGCGAGGATCACGCCATCGTCTTCGTCGTGCGGATCCCGGTCCGGGGACGGGACGAAAACCGGCTCACCGGGATAAAGCCCCTCTTGCTCCCACACGAGATGCTCGCCCGAGTGCGTGTCCACCTTCACCAAGCGGTCGTAGAAGCCCCGCTCGCTGCTTGCTCGGATACCGTACGCGAAGCGGTAGGGGAGGCCCTCGCGATCAGGATCGATGCGTGGCAGTTCAGCGCCCATCGAGGTCAGGATCCGGCGTTCAGCAGTCCCCTCCTCCAGGTCGAGGTCGATGCGGATGAGATCGGCGTGCGGAATCGGTTTCCCGGATCGCAGATTGTCGAGGTAGAAGGAGTTGAGGATGGCTGTGTCTGAATAGCCGACGAGATCGAGGTGGAGCCGCTTTGGCGCGTGGGGATCTGCGAAGGCGTTCACGTGGTGAAAAGCGAAGAGCGGCTCAGGCAGGTGCAGGGTGTTGACCTCACCGGTTTCGAGGTCGATGACACGAATGTTGGTGCCGCGGCGTGGTTTCCACCGGTAGTTCTTGATGAAGGCGCGGTTGCGGAGGACGAACGACAGCGGGTCCACGACGTGGGGGAACTCAACCAGGACTGCGTGGTTCTCCGTTACCGCGAAGCTGTGCATGTAACTCGGACGGTCCACCGGGATCACCGCGACCGCGCTTCGGCTGGAAGAGTCGGAGGGCTGGCGGTACACGGTGTAGGAGCTCTGGCGGGAGAAGCGGATCAGGTAGTTCACGAGGTCGCCAGAGCCGGGGTGCACGCCCGGGTGGGCGGACGTGACGTTGCCGCGGAGGCGATCGTCGTAGTCGACGACGCCGACCGTTTCGAGCGTGGCCGGATCGAACTCGATCGGCAGGGGCGTCTCGGTGATCCCGCTCACCTTGCCATCGATGCGTGCGATGTTGACCGAACCGTTGTAGTTCGAAGGGCGGTCGGTGGAGAAGTGGGTGAAGATCTTCTTGAAGAGCGAACGGCAGGGGTCGGTTGCGAATTCCGGGTAGGTCAGCTTGCCCGCATCGGCCAACGCCCTCTTGTTGGGCGTATCCAGAAAGCTGTTGCTGTAGGTCACCCGGCCACCCTCGAGATGGAAGCGGTGCACCATGGCCAGGCCGTCGAACCAGTGCCGGAGAGCGGTCCGGCCCTCGCCGAAGTGAGCGGGGCCGTTTCGCAGCAGGGTTCCCGCGAGCCAGGTAGGAATGACTCCTTCGCTGGGGAGCTCCGTGGGCACTGGCTGTTCGGTCGCGTTCCTGAAGCCTTCGGTGCGTACGTCCGACTGACCGCGGTGTGTGGTCAAATCGACTCCTCCGGTGCAAATCTGGACTGGCGTGCAGTCACGTCCGTCGCTAGCAAGCGTTCCACTGGTGAGCGCCTCCACAAGCCCGATTGGGCTCCGTTCACGCCGCCAGCAAACCGATTCCCAGGGTGACCACGCCTACTCCCAACGAGAGCGCGCCCAGCCACACCAACCAGATCAGCCCGTTCGGTTTCGTCACCTCGCCGCGTCCCATTGACGAGAAGAAGAACCCAGCGGAGATGAGCGCTGCCGACGCCGGAACTCCGATCCGGGCCAGCCACCCCAAAGCTCCGTGCAGTCCGGCCGAATCGGCCAGCACCAACGTCACCAGGCTCAACGTGACGAGCACACCAGCGTGTGCGTGACCGGCGCGCGCGAAGGTCTTCTGGAAGGTGGTCATCGCTACCTTGCCTCGGACGATCTGGGTCATGAACCACCCGCCGAACTCAATCCCGACGATCGTCAGCAGCACGGCTCCCGCGATGTATCGCGACGCGTCCGTAAGCTCCATACCTTGCAAAACCGCTCCTCAGGTTCGAAACATCGTTGCGCAACGGCATTCGCCTGGCCTATGGACACATGGGGTGTCGGCAATCTGGTGCCCCGCTTGCCGGCCGGTGGCCCGCTGTGGGGTCGTAGGGACCGATGGAGACGGACATGATCAAACCGATCACGGGAAGTCGCCCCGCATAGGATCCCCATGCGCCATTCGATCCTGACATAACACCTTTATGTAACACTGTTTCGGCGGGGTCGTCAACAACTCCAGGCGAACGCTGCCGGGCCTGCTTGTTGCCGCCCCATCGTGGAGCGAAACGCTGTTATGGTACACTGTTGCGGATGGGACGCAAGAAGGTGTACGACGAGACGCTTCGTCTCCGACTGCTCGATCGCGCCGGCGAGCTCCTGACTGAGGGCGGAAGCGACGCCCTCAGCCTGCGTGATCTCGCCAAATCTGCAGGCACCTCGACCAGCGCCGTATATTCACTGTTCGGTGGAAAGTCCGACCTGTTGCGCGCGCTGTACATCGAGGGGTTCCGTCGGTTGAGCTGGCGACTCCGATCGGTGGATCCGGCTCCTGGCCCAGTCGAGCATTTGGTGCAGCTGGCCCACGCTTACCGCGCCAGCGCGCTAGCGGACCCGAACTACTACCGGGCCACCTTTAGTCGTCACCACGACGAGAAGGATGAGGACTTCATCAGAGCAGGAGCCAGCGCCTTCGAACCTTTGCTGGAGACCGTGCAACGCGGCATCAAGACCGGCAGCCTTGTCGAAGAGGACCCGATGGCAGTCGCCTCGGCGTTGTGGGCACTAGTGCACGGTCTGGTCACCCTAGAACTGAGTGACTTGCTTCTCCGGCAAGACACGGAATCCTTCGATTACGCCGTACGTGCGGCACTGCGCGGATGGCAGGCGGACATAGCGTCACGATAGCTCTTGTAGCCGCAAGCCTCATCTGAGGAACTTGCTGTTCGCCCTGCACTCCGTGCAGGGCGAGGAAGGTCTGCGCGCGTTGCTGCTGGACCGTCCGCAGCGCGCCTACGACGTCAAGCCGGTGATCCGCAGCATCCTCGATCAGAAGGACGACGGGACCCTGGATTTCGAGGAACTGCAGGCTAAGTGGGCCCCGAACATCGTGGTCGGCCTCGGCCGGCTCGGTGGCCGAAGCGTCGGTGTGGTCGCCAACAACCCGCTGCGCAAGGGCGGCTGTCTGGACTCGCTGTCGGCGGCGAAGGCCGGGCGGTTCGTGGATGTGCGACTCGTCCGGCGTGCCGCTGCTGGTGCGTGAGGTGCGGTCGATGCAAGCGCGCTTGACTCGTGCCTGCCTACTGTGGATGGATGCAATTCGAGTAAGACGAAATGCCTTGTTTTGGTGGGAACGATGGTTTTGCTTCCTCGATCTCGGTACCGGCAGCTTCCCCGGAACGACTTCGCGATCAGGTCACGGACCGATACGGTGAAGCTGGTCAGAGGTTCTGAGGCTTTCCCTTGGTGGTGAAGGAGAACAGCGTGCTGACCGAATCAAGTTCGATTGCCGGGCTCGAGCAGGTTCCGAGCGTCATCGGCGCTGATCTGGAAGTGCCGTTGGTGACCGGGCAGTCGGTGCCCTACGCCAATTTGGACTATGCCGCGAGCACTCCATGCCTGACCGACGTCCATCGCGAGGTCGAGCGACTGCTGCCCTGGTACAGCAGCGTGCACCGAGGCGCTGGGTTCACCTCCCAGGTGTGCACGCGGGTCTTCGAACAGGCCAGGGGAGCGGTCCGTCGATTCGTCGGCGCCACACCGGATTCCGAGGTGCTCTTCACCCGGAACACCACCGACGCGCTGAATCTCCTCGGACGTGCGCTTCCGCCGGGCACCACGGTGTTTCGCTTCTCCACCGAGCACCATGCGGCGCTGCTGCCCTGGGCCGGGGCCCGGGTGTGCCGCATGGGGGTGCCGACCAGCGCGACGAACGCTGTGCAGACGCTGGCCGCCGAGCTGGCCGCTGCCCCAGAAGGACCGAAACTGGTGGTGATCACCGGGGCTTCGAACGTCACCGGGGAATTGTGGCCGGTGGTGGAGTTGGCAGAAGTGGCCCGCGCGCATGGCGCGCGCACCGTGCTCGACGCGGCCCAGCTGGCTGCGCATGGGCCGTTGGAACTGGCGGACTGGGATGTTGATTGGGTGGCACTGTCCGGGCACAAGTTGTATGCACCTTTCGGTGCAGGCGCCCTGGTGGGAGCGACCGATTGGCTGGACGCCGCCGAGCCGTACCTGGCCGGTGGCGGAGCCACCGCGCGGGTTGCCGAAGATGCAGGCCGGGAATGCGTGACCTGGTCCAGTCTGCCGCATCGTCACGAGGCCGGGTCCCCGAACGTGGTGGGCGTCCATGCGATGGCAGTCGCCTGCGACACGCTGTCGGATATCGGCTGGAACCTGATCACCAAGCAAGAAGAGGAACTGGCAACCCGATTGCGGCGGGGTCTGGTCGAGATCCCCGGTGTGCGCCAGCTCGGGATGTGGGACGAGGAGCATCCCAGGATCGGTGTCGTGTCGTTCGACGTCGCCGACTGCGCAGGCGAACCCGCGGACCCGCGACTCGTCGCGACCGCGCTCGCCGCGGAGCACGGAGTCGGCGTGCGGGACGGGGCATTCTGCGCGCACCAAGCCGTGCATTCCATGCTGGAACGGATCGGCGGGCACGAGCACAACAGAGCTTTGCGGGCCAGCATCGGCCTCGGTACTACGACTGAGCACATCGACCGGCTGCTGGGAGCACTCCAAGACTTGGTCCGCAACGGTCCGCGGTGGCCCTACAGACATTTCGACGAGGGGTGGTCCCCAGACCCCGATCCTCGACCGGTACCAGATTTCTTGCCCGGACAATTGAATTGAGTGGCATCGGCCTACGCGGCGGAGCCAGCACCGCCGCGCGTGTAGGCCGAACCGCGCGCAGCGCACTCGCTCTCAAGATCTCGACCCACCCAATGTTCGATCTTCCTCCCTGACGGACGATGGCGTTTCGCGGAGCGGCGTGTCCGCATCCGCTTCGTCGGCGATGTGAGCCGTCATCTGCGCCAGGCCGCTCGTCGGTCGCCGTCGAAACCGATCACGATCCGCTAGTGGCGGAGCAGGCGCTCCAGCCACGATTCGCGAGCGGCTACGCAGGCCCGGGCCAGCGCGGATTCCGGTGCTATGTCGTGGAATCCGTGAAAGGCCCCGCCCCAGACGTGGAGTTCCGCAATACCTCCGGCGGCCCAGATCGCGCTCGCGAAGGCGACGTCCTCATCCCGGAACACCTCGGCCGAGCCGGCATCGATGAACGTCGGAGGAAGGCCGCTGAGATCGGTGGCCCTGGCAGCCGCTGCATACGGCGAGACATCGGCGGTTCCCCGCCGCTCGCCCAAGACCGCGGTCCACGCCGTCAGGTTGCTCGTCCGGTCCCAGACGCCGATTCCGTCGTACTGGTGCGATGACGCGGTCTCGTTCCGGTCATCGATCATCGGGCACTGCAACAGCTGGCCGAGGAGCTTCGGGCCGCCGCGGTCGCGAGCCAGCAGGGTGGTTCCGGCGGCGAGGCCGCCTCCGCCGCTACCGCCGAAGATCACCAAGCGGTCGCGATCGAAGAGCAGATCGTCCGAGCTGTCCGCCATCCACCGCAGGCCCGCGTAGCAGTCCTCGACGGGGACCGGGTCGGGGTGCTCCGGCGCCAGCCGGAATTCGACCGTGACGGCGACGGCGTCGTACTTCAGCGCCCAATCGATGAGCGGATGAACGGAGGAGAACCGGTTTCCCATTACCATGCCGCCGCCGTGGATGTGGTAGATCCCGGGCCCGCGGCTGCAGTGGTCCTCGCGGGAGATGACGGAGACCTCGATCTCCGCCCCGCCGTACCCGGGGATCGTGTGGCTGACGCATTTGACGGGACGGTCACCGATCTGTTCGTCGATGCCGGGAAAGCGGAGCGAACGGTAGTGCTCCAGCCGGTCCGGCCTCATGCCGACCGGAACGTGGCCTTCGAGCGCCGGCAACACGGCGGCCAGTTCGGGATCGAACGGGTGCCGAGGTTTTTCATGCGTCATGGATTGCTCCTGGAAGTCAGCACATCCTTCACCGCGCGCCGAGACCGGTGCGCGTGGTGGTGAGCCCGCGCAGCATGCGACCGCGCCGAGTTCGAGCAGCGGAACGCTCGGGGGCGAAGGTGTGTTCGGTGAGAGGGGGCGTCGCGAGCCGTCAGCGGCTCGGCGACCGGAGTATGTCCACCTCGATGAGCATGCGCGGAAAGCTAACACGGCTCCACAGCGAAGCCGCGGCCGCTGCCCAAAGGTGTCGCCCGGCTCATCTCCGCACGACCCGCGCGGGCCGCTGCTGCTAATCTCGGGGGAAGTCATCGTGAAGGAGACTCGACGTGGTGGGTGAAGACGACATCTCCGGGTGATCCCCGGACTTGCAGGCTCTCGGCACGCTGCTGACCGCGACGCCGCAGGGCCATGTCGTCGTCCATTCCTCTTCTGCGGGGCCAAGTCCTGCCCGCACCCACCCACCTGAGGTCTCACCATGTCCGACAATCACATCGTCGTGTCCGGCCTGTCTTCACCACGCGGATGCCCGCATCGGCGAGGACCGCGTCGAATGACGCAGCGAATTGGCCGGCCCGGTCCCGGACGAGGAACCGGAATTCGGTGACGTGATCGCCAAGGTGAATGAGCAGGTTGCGGGCCTGCTGCGTCATCCACGCTCCGTCCGGGTTCGTGGTTACGCCCAGCAGGTGCACCTACCGGCTGCCGACCTCCAGCACGAAGAATACGTAGACCCGCTTGAGTGTGATCGCGCAGTCGGCGTGGAAGAAGTCGCATGCCAGCATGGTCGATGCCTGGGTGCGCAGGAACTGCCGCCAGGTCGTATCCGTGTACCGGATGGGCGCTGGAGGGATGCGCAATCGCTGGAGAACGCGGCGGATCGTCGAGGCACCCACTCGGTGGCCGAGCTTGAGCAGATCACCCTGGATTCCCTGGTATCCCCAGGTGTGATTCTCCTTGGCCACGCGCTCGATCAACACGGCAACATCGTGGTCAATGGGTGGGCGCCCGATGCGGTGTGGATATGCCCACTTCTTGGCGATCAGGCGACGATGCCAGCGCAGGATCGTGCCCGGGGTGACTAATCGGTGTGCGCGCAGCGGCTTCGGCAACAACCGGATCATCGCGGCGAACAGTGCCCGGTCGGCCCAGTCCATCCGGGGTTTCGGGTTGGTTCTGCGCAGCACGGCCACCTCGTGACGCAGCACCAGGAGTTCGACGTCCTTGGACGCCGACGAGCGGCCGAGCAGCAACAGCCAGCCTGTAACTCCCATGAAGATCAGGTACAGCAGACGCAGCGACACGGCTCGTGATCAAGCCCTGTCTGCCAAGCGGACCGTCACCGCAGTTCGGAGGACACGGACCAACTTTGGAACCCCACAGCCGGAACCGGTCGTAAGAGTGTGGGAACCGTCCCCGCGTATGTGGGGACGGTTCCTCGCGCAGCGCCAGAAGGGCCTGTAGTTCGGCGTCGGCTTCGCACGCGCGGAGATGGCTCGAGCGGGATTGGCGTTCTTCATCACTGGTTTTTGCTGACCATGTTGGCTTGACGTCCGTGTCCTGGTGTCAGCAGGTGGGTGGACAGGCGAGCTCGGGCCAGTGCGATGGGATCCGCGTCGAGTGGTGTTCAAGTGATCCGCTTTGACGCTGGCGATGGGAGGAAAGTGGGAGGAGCGTGTTGGTCTGAACCGCGTTGTACTGCGCTGGACGGCAGCGGGCAGCGCCAGTTCGTCCTGCGGTTTCTGGATTTTCGCTGGTCAGTGTCTCTTGTGGACATGTCTGGGGGTCAAGGGGTCGCAGGTTCAAATCCTGTCAGCCCGACGTTCGCGGAAGCCCGCTGACCGGCACAAAAGTGCAGGTCAGCGGGTTTTTCATGCCCCGATGTGGATCTTGGGTGATCGTCCCGAAGGGTGCCGACTCGATTTTTCGGCATTTTTGGGAGGATTTTGGGAGGCCCGGTTTCGCGGGTCCGAAATGGGGTCGCGTTGTGGGAGGCGCAGCTGTTCACCTGCACGGGTGGTTCTGGTGTGCCGTGCGCTTGGTGTTGATCGGGCCAGCCCAGGTCGTTGTCTGCCGCTAGCGGCACTCTGGCTGGGCAGTTGGTGAGGCTGGCCGGTTGTGGGTGCCGAAAACTACGTCCATGCAGTTCAAGCGGCATGTCGGTATTCGTGGATGGCTCCGCCGAGTCGGTCGTACCGGCGTATGGCGAGGCGTTCGATCCTGTCGGGCTCAAGGGGCTGGGGCCGGGCTTGCAGGGGTGCCGCGGCGGCGAGTGATCGGTGGGTTCGGTGCAGGTTGTAGTGCCGTTCGTACTCGCGCAGTGCATGCCGGAGATGTCTCTCGTTCCAGATCAGTGTGCGGTCCAGCAGTTCGGTGCGGAGCGTCTTCACCCAGCGTTCCATGATTGCGTTCATGCGGGGCATCCGGATACCGGTCAGCACAGTATTGATCCTGGCGTCGCTGAGGATGTTGTCGATCAAGGCGGGGTACTTGGCGTCGCGGTCGCGGTTGAGGAACCTGATCTGCGAGAGGTTTCCGGAGTCCTCCAGGTCCATCAGCAGGTTGCGGACGGCTTGCGCCACCCATGCATGGGTAGGGTGCGCGGTGGTGCCGAGAATGCGGACAAGCCTGTCAGCGTGGTGGATGGCTGCGAGAATGTATTGGCGCTGCCCGGAAAGTGTGACGGTCTCGATGAAGTCCATCGCCAGGATGGCCTCGGCTTGGGAGCGCAGGAAACTGGCCCAGGTGATGGTCGTCCGTTGCGGAGACGGGCCGACGCCAGCAGCCTTAAGAATCTCCCACACTGTAGAAGGGGCGACCTTGATACCGAGGAGGGCGAGTTCTCCGTGAATACGCCGATACCCCCAGGAGGGGTTTTCGGTGGCCAAACGGAGGATGAGACGGCGGATCGAGGCGAGAGTTCGTGGACGCCCAGGCCCGCGGTTCGCGCTTGCGCAGGCGTGGCGATGTTTCACCGGCTCCCGATGCCACCGCAGCACCGTGTCCGGGCTGACCAGCAGCCGGAGCCGACGTAGCGTCGAGCGAGCCAGCGGCACGAGGAGTGCGGCAAGGAACGCCCTGTCCTCAGGTCGCAGTTGCAGGCGTCGGTCGCCGAGTTGCCGTTGCAGCACGGTGAGTTGGTGGCGTAAGGCCAGGATCTCAACATCCTTCTCACGGGTCGGTCATCGGCAACAGTCGCAGCGTTGCGAAGGCGTGAGCGACAGCTGAGAAGACGAAGCGGACCAACACATGACGTGATCATGCCGGACGTTGACCGACCATCTGCCGAAAGCTTTGACCTGCACGGACGTATTTTCGGCACGTACACGGGTATGGCCGTGGGGCGGTAGTGCTTCGGTTCACCCCACGGCCTGCTCACGTGACCCGCCTACCGAGAGATGTGCAGGCTCTCGGCGACGCGCCGATATCCGATCCGCTGGTAGATGCGTTCTTCTGCGCTGCCAGCTGCCATCAGGAACGGCGTGTTGATGCCGACCGTTGGACAGGCGCGGGTAAGCAGGCTGGTGAGCGCGGCGGCGATCCCACGTCGGCGGTACGCGGTACGCACCCCGACCGCAGCGAGTTCGCTGACCCCGCGGTGCGGTGGCGTGCACAGGCCAGCGCCAACCCCGATCCCGGTGGCGGTGTCCACAGCGAGGGCAACGAGGCCGTCCCGGTCGAGCGTGCGACGCAGCCTGGCCGCATCGTGTTCTGTGGCGTCCGGCGCACCGTATGCCTCGTTCTGCGCTTCGGCGACCAACCGCAGTTCGTCATCGGTGCTGGCCAGTACCAACTCGATCGGACTGTCTACAGTGGCCGCCACGACGTCATCGGGTGCGCAGGTCAGCACCGGAAGCCGGGCCTCCACGCCGAACCCGGCGTCGAGCAAGGCGGGTTCGACCCGCGGGCACACCGTAGCGAGGTATTCCAGCCTCGGCTTGCGTTCGCGCTCGGCAAAGGCCGCGATCAGCGCGTTGATGTCGGCTGGCGTTGGTTCGGCGCCGTCATCGGGAACAGCGTAGTTGCGATAGGGACCGGTGTCGGTGGCGTCGAGGAGCATCACGAACTGGCCGACTCGAGGCGCGCGATCACCCGCGAGCGCGCGCAGGTACGCGTGTACGTCGGAATCAAAGGATTCGAACACGGAAAAGAGACCCTTCATTGGTTGGGCAACGAAACCGCGGTGCTGGCAAGCTGGCCGCTCCGTAACCCGAACCGATCAGCGGGACACGAGTGCCCAGCTGGCAGTGCGCAGCGGCCTGTCCGAGGTCGCTGGCATTGGCCTCAATCCTCCTGAGTTCGACATGACGACGACCGGAAGGCTAATCAACCACATGAGCGTCGGTCAACCGAAATTCGATCAAAGACGTCCGCGGTGGAGTTCGCGCTGACGCGGGATCGCCGGCCTTCTGAAGTCGTTGGTCGCCGACGCGTCACAGTGACACGGGCGGCGTCACGATGACCCTCACACCGGGCTTGACCACGTGATCACCTGGACCAATCCGCCGCTTCCGGTCAACGGTCAACCGCAAACCCCATCCATAACATGACTTGTGCATGGCTGGTCAGTAGCCGGAATGGGTCGTTGGCGCGTGTGGCAGCGTGTTGACGAGCAACTCGACGACCGGGAACTGGCTACGTTGCCCTCAGTGATCAAGGCCGGATGGCAGGTTCGATACGTCCCCGCTGATCTGCCGGAGCCATCTTCCTCGTTACGGTTTGTGGCAGGGCTGCCCACGGATTGGCGGGGTGGCTGAAGGAAGGCGACGTTCCGGTCAGGACGCCGCTTCTGATCTCCCCTCCGGTACGGGTACGACGTCGAGTTCAATGCCTTCTTCGCTCCGCCGAGATGGCGGGCAGCGCGTGGAACACCTGAGTCCGCAACGGGAGCGTCGGCCAGTTCCCGTCGAAGCTGGCCGCCCCACTCGCGCGGTGGGTGGGAGACGCATGGGCGACCTCGTACTCAACCTTGCCCCGCCCGAGGAATCGCCGGTGACCCGGCTCGACCTGGACGCGTGCTGTTCGCCCCACGCACCTGACCCCGACCGCTTCCCCAACTTGACGCGGAAGTCCTCACGACACGCGATCGAACCTGCACATCACCACCCGTTAGAACATGGTGTTGTTGTTCGCGGTGGTTTCCGGTACCGCTTGTGCGACGTCCCAGTGTTCGGCGATCCGGCCGTCGCGGATGCGCAGGATGTCCACGACGGCGGTGCCCCGGTCGTCGGGCGACGTCCGCATCAGGGCGTGGGTGACGATGAGGTCCGCTTCCGCGATCACACGCTTGATTTCCAGCCGCAGCTTCGGGAATCGGGCGACGAACCCGGCGAGGAATTCGGCTGAGGCCGCCGCACCGTCCGGCGCCATCGGGTTGTGCTGAACATATTCATCCCCGACGTACCTCGCGAACGCCTCGGCGACCTGTTGACGGTTGAAGGCCATGTCGAGGTAGTCCGTCGCGATCTGCTTGTTCCGCTCAATGTCAGCCATTGTCAGCCCTTTCTTTTTCGATTCTCGACTGCTCGTGCCGACCGCGTGCGCCGGTCGCCCGGTCACCAGGGAACGGTGGCGTCGACGGAGCTGTCGTTATCGCCGCAGAACGCGCCGGTTGGCCCGTCCGCGCCCATCAGCGCCAGTGCCACCGGCACCTCGGCGCCCTGCTCGGCCGTGCGGACACCACGGCCGAACTGAGAGGGCGCGTTGAGGTCGGTCGCGACCAGGCCGGGGTTGGCCGCGTTGACGCAGATGCTGTCGTCGCGCAACGCGTTGGCGTACAACACGGTGATCGCGTTGAGCGCAGCCTTGGAGGAGCTGTAGGCCAACAGGCCACGGGTCGAGACCGGGTCGTCCGGATCGCTCAGCAGGCTCAGCGACCCCAGCGGGCTGGACAGGTTCACCACCTGTCCAGCCGTGGAACGGCGCAGCAGCGGCACGCAGGCCCGAGTCATCGCCGCCGCGCCGAACACGTTGACATCGAAGACCCGCCGCAGCTGCTCGGTCGTGACTTCCTGGACCGGCACTCCCCATTCGACGACGACTCCCGCGTTGTTGACCAGCACGTCGAGCCTGCCGCACTCCTCGTCGACCCGCCGTACGGCGGCGGCGATCTGTGCCTCTTCCGTCACGTCCAGCCGGACGAAGCGGACGTCGGCCCCCGCCCTGGCATTCAGGTCCCGCGCCGCGGCCCGGCCGCGCTCTGCGTCCCGGGCACCGAGATAGACGATCATGTCCTCGGCCGCCAGCCGACGGGCGATCTCCCGGCCGATCCCTTGTTCGCGCCGGTCACCAGCGCCACCCTCCTGTCGGTCATGTGACTTCCTCCCGCTTCTGCGTGCCCGACCACTTCAGCAGCCATGTCACCAGAACCGGAAGGACGGCTTTGATCTTGCGCTATACCCTGACGGTATGGCGGATCTGGAGGTGCGGGAACTGCGGTACTTCCGTGCGGTGGCCGAGGAACGGAACTTCTCTCGCGCCGCTGAGCGCCTCGGGATGGCGCAGCCGCCCCTGTCCAGGGCGATCCGGCAGCTGGAGCGGCGGCTGGGCGTACAACTTCTCGAGCGTGGCAACCGACAGGTCACGCCGACCACCGCCGGGCTCGTCCTACTCGGCGAGGCCGTACGCGTGCTCGACGCGGTGACGGCGGCCGCTCACCGCACCCGCCGGGCCGCGCTCGACACACCAACCGTGGTCGTCACGGCCAAGCCCGGCGTGGCGACCGATCTGCTGCGGCGGATCGCCGAGACGTACGGAAAACGGCCCGACGCCGCCCGCGTGGAGATCATCATCAGCGGCTACGGCGAGGAACCCGCGATGCTCCGCACCGGGCGCGCCGACGTCGCCCTGCTTGGTTCGCCGAACACCGACCACCACGGCCTCGACCGGGAGCCGCTGACATCCGAACCGCGGGTGGCCGCCCTGCCCGCCGGGCACGAACTCGCCCGGCACGGGTCCCTGAGCTGCCACGACCTCGTGGGCCTGCCATTCCCGCAACCGCCCGGGACCTCCCGTACCGCACTGGACTACTGGGCCGGCCGCGACACCGCCACGCCCACCGACCGGCCCGTCCTCACCGCGACGCCTCCGGCGCACGCCCCCCGGCCGGCCGGCGAGCCCGCGCCACCACCGACCGCCGCGCTCCCGGACTCCCCGGGCCCCCTCGTGCGCGACAGCTCCCAACTCCTGGAGGCGGTGGCACTCGGACAGGCCGTCGCCCTGATCCCGCTCTCGCTCGCCGAGCGCAACCGTCGAGACGACGTCGTCCACCGGCCGGTGTCCGACGCCAGCCCCTACACGATCTCGATCGCGTGGCCCAGCGGGGCCCGCTCCGCCTCGGTCGCCGCGTTCGTCCGCACCGCGATCGAGGTCACCGCCGACGCCCGTACATCGACAGACGACCTCGACGCCACGGCCTGACCCGGCACCCGAGCGCATCTGGAAGGCCGACGAATCGCAGCGAGTTTCAGCGCATGCTCGCCGTTTCGAAGGGGTACGAGAAGCAGTCGTGCGGTCATCACGCATCAGGTAGTGAGCCCATTTCCGCCACGGCGACGCCGCGCAACGACTTGGGCTCTTCCCCTCAGACCGTGGCATGCATTCCGGTGTTTCGGCGGCAAGGGACCAGCCTTGGTCGACGCCAAACTCGCAGGCCAGCTCCCGCAACCAGTAGAAGCTGGACGACCACCGGTCGATCTGGCTGCTGCTTCTGGGGGATGCTCTCAATCCGGTCCGCAAGGCCCAACCACCGCAGGACGCCCGAGCGGCCAGAACATCACGCCAGCGACCGGCACCTCAACCAGACCATCGCCCGGACGGTGCTGGAGATCGAGCGGTCAACGGGTGTCTTGAACCTGTCCCGCTCGAAAATACGAATCGTGCTGTGACCTGTGCTGATGGCGTTGGTCCAGGCGGCGCGCCGGTACTCGTTGACCAGGCCGCCAAGGATGGGGCGTCGTTGGATCCGGTGGGGTTGGAGGTCGGTAACGGTGGCAGGGGCGAGAGGTTCGTCGCTGTCTGGGGGCAATTGCTGCCGGGACTGGTGGGGGCGGTGCCGGTTGTAGTGCTGGATGTACTCGGCAAGGACTGCTTGGGCGTGGGCCTCGTTGTAGATCAGGAATCGGTCGAGGACTTCGCGGCGGAGGGTGCCCACGGCTCTCTCGCAGATGGCGTTCGCTTTGGGCGCCTGCGGAGGTAGATCGCGACCGTCGGCGCCTCGTCGTCATCGGTGGGGATCTCCTCGCGGACCACACCTTCCTCGGCGACGAGTTCGGCGAGGCATTCGATCACCAGCCCGGTGTCGACGGCGAAGATCTTCACCGCCTCGGCGATCAGCTCGGTCTCCGGCAGGTAGCAGTTGCCGTCGCCGGTGGACTCCGAGAGCGTGAACTGAAGATCCACCTTGACCCGCTGCGGGGAGTTGGTCACAGTGAGGTAGGTCAGTCGCAGCAGCGCAGTCGATCATCATGTCGTGGGGTGCGACAGGATGGGAGCGCTTGCTTGAGTGACTGCGGTCGATCTACCCGTTCGTCGTGCCCGCCGCTTCTCACCAGTTCGGATGAGGTTATAGGCAAGGGCAATGTCCCCCAGCGACTACCGGCACCTGGCCATGGACCGTCAACAGCCCGGGCGTTGATCGTCAACCGAGCTGCCGCAATTTAGTGAGCGGATTACCGCGGCTGCTTGACATCTTTGCCGCATCGGATGCCTTCCCGACCGACGCGGCAACATCGGCCATGCCTTCATCCGATCACTCCGGCGAGCGCGAGCACCGCGTGACCTAACGCTGCGATGAGCGCGGGCGGGCCGAGTCGCCTGGCCGGGTCGGCGCCCTGCGGCGGGGCGGTGAACGTCTCGGCCGACGCCGCCGGTAGTGGCGGCGCCGGCCTGTCCTGACGCTCCGGGCAGCCGGTCAGGCTGCCTTGAGCTGTGCGGCGATCCTCACCATGCGCTCGGCCTGGTGCCGGGCGGCGGCACGGGTGGTGTCGTCCACCGGGTTCGTGCCCTGCCCGTCCACATGCGAGGTGCCGTAAGGGTTGCCGTCGGCGAACTTGACCGGGTCCGTGAAGCCGGGGGCGACCACGATGCCGCCGAAGTGGTGGACGCTGGTGTAGAGCGCCTGGAGCGTCGTCTCCTGGCCGGCGTGGAGGGTCGCGGACGAGGCGAAGCCGCTGTAGACCTTGTCGGCCAGCTTCCCTTGCGCCCACAGCCCGCCGAGGGTGTCGATGAACTGCTTGAGCTGCGAGGAGATGTTGCCGAACCGGGTGGCGGATCCGAACAGGACGGCGTCGGCCCACTCGATGTCCTCGGGTGTCGCCTCGGGGATGTCCACGGTGGCGGCATGGTTGGCCGCCCACGCCGGGTTGGCCTCGATGGCCGCCTGCGGGGCCAACTCGGCGGCCTTCACCAGGCGGACCTCGGCGCCGGCCTTCACCCCGGCATCGCGCAGTTCCTTGGCGATCTCGGCGATGGTGCCGGTGGAGGAGTAGTAGACGATCGACAGCTTGACGGGAGTGGCCACGACGGCGGCTCCGTTCCTTGTGAGATTTCTGGTGGGGGTTATCGAGAATCCGGTCAACTAGACGACCGGTCTACTAATTTATAGACGACCGGTCCAGATGAAGTCAAAGACCGGATGCGGCGGCCCCTTGGGGCCTGCGCGATTAGGCGGTGACAGCAGTCCTCTCCGGGTCATTGGGGTGAGGCTCGAGGGCCGTCACCACCGCGGTCATCCACGGCCAGAGTGGCAGCGTGCCGAGTACCTTCGCGTACAGCTCACCCTCGTCGGCGGCTCGCCACACGCCGATACTGCGCAGCTCGCCGACTGGGCGCCACAGCCTGACGAGGTGACCGGTCGCAGTCAGCTCCCTTGCTCGTACGGCTTCCGCGGCGCGACGACGGTCGACCTCGGCCGGGTCGGTGCCCTCGGGGACGGTGGTGGTGAGCTCGACCAGGAACTCCTTCATGACGCTTCTCCTTCTCTCTGCGCGGCCTCGCCGGCCGCCGGCGACGACATGTAGAGGTGGGGTCGCCGCCGATGCATTCCGCGGGCGCGCGCCCTGCCGCCCGGCGGCATGCACCACACATCCGTTGAAATAATTCGACCGGTCGTCTACTATTATAGGCGACCGGTCGGCTAGTACGCAGTCGGCTCATCTCTCTCAAAGAAGGTCATCATGAGCACGCAGGTTCAGAAGGTCGCAGTCGTCACCGGCGCGTCGCAGGGCATCGGAGCGGGCCTTGTCACCGCCTACCGAAAGCTGGGCTACGGCGTCGTGGCCACCTCGCGCCGCATCGCCGCGTCGGGCGACCCGGACGTCGTCACCATCCAGGGCGACATCGCCGACCGCGCGACCGCCGAGCGCGTCATCACCGCAGGAGTTGAGCGGTTCGGCCGTATCGACACGCTGGTCAACAACGCGGGGATCTTCATCGCGAAGCCCTTCACCGACTACACCGAGGACGATTATGACGCGGTGCTCGGTGTGAATCTGCACGGCTTCTTCCGTATCACCCAGCTCGCGGTCGAGCGCATGCTCGAGCAGGGCGGCGGGCACGTCGTGCAGATCACGAGCACGCTCGCCGACCAGGCCAACTCCAGCGTGACCTCCGTACTCGCCTCCCTGACCAAGGGCGGTCTGCAGTCCGCCACCAGGGCGCTTGCCATCGAATACGCCGGCCGCGGCATCCGCAGCAATGCCGTGTCGCTGGGCACCATCAAGACGCCGATGCATCCCGAGGAGAACCACGCGGCGCTCGCGGCACTGCATCCGGTCGGTCGCATGGGCGAGGTGAGCGACATTGTCGACGCGGTGGTCTACCTTGAGGACGCCCCGTTCGTTACCGGCGAGATCCTCCATGTCGATGGTGGCCAGAGCGCCGGGTACTGAGCGCAGATGTGGTTGGGCTTGCCTGTGCGGGCCCGAGGCAGGGGCGCGTCGTCCGCGCCCCTGCCGGCTGCCCCGGAATCGGCTGCCGGCGGGGCGTCTGGTGCTGACGGCGAACCGACCGGCATTAGCTCTTGCCGTGACCGGATGGACGGGCCGTTCTCCCGTCCCAAATCAAGTCCATCCCCATCTCACGAGGAAGAAGATGCTTTATGGCTTCGCCACTGGACGTTCTCGGCGTGGACAACCCGGTTCTGGCCGCGCCGATGGCCGGCGGTCCCAGCACCCCCGCACTGGTCTTAGCGGCGGCCCGCGCCAACGGACTGGGCTTCCTCGCCGGCGGATACAAGACCGCTGACGCGCTGGCCGAACAGATCACCGAGGTCCGTGGCCACGGCATCACCTTCGGGGTCAACCTCTTCGCGCCGAACCCCCTGCCGGTCGATCCGGAAGCCTTCCGACGCCATGCCGCAGCGATCGCCCCCGAGGCCTGGGCCTACGAAATCGACGTCCGGGCGACGGAAATCGTCGAGGACAACGACCACTGGCAGGACAAGATCGACTTGTTGTTGTCCGAGCCGGTACCGGTCGTCAGCTTCACCTTCGCCGTACCGGACGCAGCCGTCATCGCCTCGTTGCGCGCCGCCGGAACCCTGGTCGTCCAGACCGTCACGTCCCCCGCGGAGGCCCGCCTGGCCGCGGATGCGGGCGTCGATGTGCTGGTCGTCCAGGCGTCGGCCGCCGGAGGGCACTCCGGCACGCTCACCCCGGAGCATGTCCCGGCCTCCGTCCCGCTGACCGATCTGCTGGCGCGGATACGGGCGGCGGTGTCGCTGCCGCTGGTCGCCGCGGGTGGGCTGGCTACCCCGGCCGAGGTGGCCGAGGCACTGCGCACCGGGGCCGAGGCGGTGATGGTCGGCACGGTCCTGCTGCGGGCGGACGAAGCCGGTACGTCACTCCCCTACAGGGCTGCGCTGGCCGACCCGGCGCGCCGCCGGACTGTGGTGACCCGGGCGTTCACGGGCCGGCCCGCACGGGCACTGGCGAACCGGTTCACCGATAACTACAGCGACCTCGCCCCTTCCGGCTACCCCGCCCTGCACCATCTGACCAGGCCGATGCGCCAGGCCGCCGCCGCAGCCGGCGACCCCGAACGGATCAATCTGTGGGCTGGAACCGGGTACCACCATGCCACCGCGGAGCCCGCCACCCGGATCCTGCGGAGGCTGGCCTCTCAGACCTGAACGCCTTTGGACACCGACACACGCCAAGCACCAGCGGTCCGGGCCACCGGCCACCAGGACCACGGCCCGTGGAGGTCCATTACAGGTGTGGGTCTGGCGGCGCTGCGGCTGCCTCTGGCTGTTCGCCCTCGGCTTTTCCCGGAGCCGTTGTTCGACCCGGGTTGTGTAGGCGTCCTCCTGAGCTTCGGGTTGCCATTTGCCACATTCCGGAATTCGGCCCACTCTCACACATGTGCGAAACACCTGGCTAGTGGCGAGCCCGCCGCCGCTGATCGGCAGGCCTCGCAACTCACCGGTCGGTCAGGCTTTTGCGTGCTCGTGGCCGGTATCGACCTCAGGCCGAAACCGCGGTGGCGGCTAGATGAGTGAGTCCGGGGTAGGGAGCGGTGCGGCAGACGACGGTGAGCAGATCCGCGCCCGTACCGTCCCAGCCCGAGCCGCTGGAGACCCATCGCTTCGTGCCGTTGATCAACCATTCCTCGCCATCGAGACGAGCGGTGGTGCGGACTCCTTCGGCAGGTGCTGCTACGTCAAAGTTGGCGCTGCCACCCGGTTCGCTGAAGCAGAACCAGGCCAGCGGTGCCTCGCTCTGCGCCAGGCACGGCGGCAAGAAGGCCTGGAGCTGTTCAGGGCTGCCCCCGAGCAACATCGGCAGCAGCCCCAGCAGTGTGGCGAACGTCGTCAGCGACACGCTGGGGTCTACGGCGTGCACCAATGCCATCTCGACCATGCCGTTGCCCTTCCCGCCAGCCTGGGCTGGGATGAGCTGTTGCAGCAAACCTGCCTGCACTAACTGCTCGTACGCGGATCGAGTGGCGGCGAACTGCTCCTCGGGCAGTCGGCAGGTGACGAACCTGCTCCGCCACCGGGCCAAGCACCTTCTGCGCCAGCTCACGCGTCGCCAACTGCAGCTCGCGCTGGTCTGCGGTCAAGGGTATTGCCGGAGGGTGCGTTCGAAGCGATGTAGCGCATTGGGATGGCCGAACAGCCCCGGCAGGCCGCCGGTGTGCCAGAAAACCGTTGTCTGGCCACGCAAGATCATGCCGTCACGTACGGCGGCGATTAGCCCCGCCATGGCGCGGCCGGTGTACGTGGGGTCGAGTACGACGCCCTCGGTACGAGCGGTCAGCTCGATCGCGTCTGCAGTGGCCTCGGTGAGATGGGCATAGTCCTCCCCGACTTGGTCGGTGCGGATATGCAGCCCTTCCGCCGTTATTGTCTGGCCGGATGTATCGGTCGCTAAGGAAGAAACGACGTTGGCTGGTTCTGCGACTGCGCCGGTGTCGATGCCGAGAACATGTTCGGATCCGAGAGCTGCGACGAGGCCGGCCATCGTGCCACCGGAGCCGAGGGCAACCACGGAGGTGTGAGCGCCGGGCAGCTGGCTTAACAACTCTTCGCCAGCACGGACGTACCCTTGCGCTCCGACTGGGCTGGATCCGCCGAAAGGAATGACGGCGGGGTGGGCGCCGTCCTTGCGCAGCTGGTTGGCGATGTCTCTCGCGATTTGGTCGAGCTGCTCGTAGGCAACGCTGCCGGCCCAATGCACGCGCACGCCGAACAGGGCATCCAGTGTGACGTTGCCGGATCGCGTTCCCCCGGGATATCCCGGAAACACAAGCACGACGTCCAATCCGAGACGTGCCCCGGCGGCCGCAGTTAGCCTAGCGTGATTGGACTGCGGTGCACCTACAGTCACGAGTGTGTCTGCTCCCGCCGCAAGTGCGGAAGCGACGGTGAACTCGAGCTTCCGCGTCTTATTTCCACCGCCACCGAGCCCGACCAGATCATCGCGCTTGAACCACAGATCTTCCTTGCCCAGGCCAAGAACCGCGGCTAGGCGCGGGGCAGGCTCTAGAGGACTGGGCCAGGTGCCGAGTGCAACGCGATGCGGAGCTGAACTGGTCGGGTCGGTAGCGGTCATGATGATCTCCTTACGGCGGTGGAAGGAATCAGGCGTCGACAGCCTTGGTGACGGCAGTCCAGGAGTCGAGTTCCGTCGCGCGTCAGTGCCGGCGGCCGTTCCTGGTCTGCGCCGGTGCCGCGGTGGCGTTGGGCATGACCCTGGTGCACGGGCTGCTGCTCGCGTTTGGAGTGGTCCTGGCAGGGATCGCGGCGTACCGGATCGACACTGCCGGTGTATGTCAACGGCTCTCCAGGGCATCGTAGGGCCCGGATCTGCGCAGGCCGGTCCACGACCTGTGCTCGGCCGGGCCCAACCATGTCTGCTGCCGCTCGGCGTCGACCTGCTACTGCTCGGCGTCGACGCGGGACACGTGGTACTGCCGGATCCGCCAGCCGCCGTCGTCCCGGGAGAGGACCAGCGACAGATGCACATGGGCTTCCCAGCCGTGCGCGTCGCTGAACGTGACGTCCGCGAATCCTCCGGCGACCTGCTCGCCGATCGTGTAGGTATGCAGGACCGTCACCTCGGCCCTTCGGCCGGCCGGTACGGCTTCGTAGTAGCCCCGCACGGCGTCCCGCCCCGTGCGGACGGCGGGTCCGAAGCCCTGGAAGAGGGCGTCGGGGGTGAACAGATCGGCCATGGCGTCGGGCTGAAGGCTGTCGAAAGCGGCCTTCCAGCGCCGCAGGACCTCATGCATCGGATGGCTCATTGCTTCGGCTCTCGTCTGTGCGTGTCGGCGGGCAGCGGCTTCCGCGGTGAGCGGTCGCGGACTGCGGCCGGGCGACCTCTGGAAAAATAGCCGACCGGTCTAGTACAAATTAGTCGAGCGGTCGTATACTTGCAACCATGGGACGGACCAGTGATGCCAGAGAGGTGATCCTCAGCGTCGCGCAGTCGCTCATCGAGCTGCGTGGTTACTCGGCGCTGGGCGTGGCCGAGATCTGCAAGACGGCCGGGGTTCCCAAGGGGAGCTTCTACTACTTCTTCGAGTCCAAGGAAGCTCTGGCCTTGACAGTGCTCGACGAGCACTGGGCCGGCCAGCGCCGCGAATGGACCCGCGTCCTGCGCAGCGACGCCGAACCCCTGCAGCGGCTGCGGCAGCTCTTCGGGGAGACCGAGGCGAGTCAGCGCGCGGGGCAGCAGAGCTGTGGCACCGTCTCCGGCTGCTTGTTCGGGAACCTTACGCTGGAGCTGAGCAATCAGACCGAAGCGATCCGTCGGCGCCTGCAGGAGATATTCGACGCCCAGGTCGACATGGTGGAGTCGGTCGTCGCCGAGGCGCGTGAGCGCGACGAGGTCACTGTCGCCGACCCCCGTGATGCGGCGCGATCCGTCGTGGCGCAGCTCGAAGGACAGGTGCTGCTAGCGAAGCTCTACAACGACACGTCCCAGCTGGGCGTCCTTTGGGCGAACTGCCTGGCCCTGCTGGGTGCCCGGATGCCGCAGGACGCAGCGGCCGAGGTATGAGCGCCGGTCCGCTGCCGGGGGCGATCGCTGCGGCATGGCGTCGGAAGGCTTCCGGATCGACCGGCAGGGGGTTCGGCGCGAAGAGGTTGACCCCGAAGGTGATGCCGTGGCCACGGACCTCGGTGATCTGTTCGGCCAGCGCGTCAGCGGTCTTGTATCCGCCGGCGAGGAAGCCCAGTCCGTTGGCGCGGGCCGCCGCTAAGACCAGTGCGGGGGTGCTGGGACCGCCGGCCATCGGCGCGGCCAGAACCGGGTTGTCCACGCCGAGAACGTCCAGTGGCGAAGCCTGGTTTCGCAGGCGCCCGCCTGGGGCGCCGCCTGCCTCCACGCTGTTGCACGGGGTGGGCGCAGCAGGTCCTCGACCCGTTCGGCACGGGCGTAGCGTTTGACGGTGTTCAGCGCCCAGCCCAGCCGCCGGGCGCATTCCAGCAAGCCCACCCCTTGGTTGAGGAGTTCGTGAACGGCGGCGAACCGCTCCCGCGTGCGCTCGGCTAGCGCCGAGTCAGCCGCGCGGGGCGTGGAGCTCCAGGACGCGGCGAAGGCCACGACACTCTTCTCCACTGCCGTGGCCAGGTTGTGCCAGAGGTGCCACCGGTCACTGGCCTGGACCGCTTTCGGGGCGGCCTGGCGGATGGCTTCGGCATAGGCTGCTGAGCCGTCACGGCAGACCACCTCGACACCGGGATGCTCACGCAGCCATGCGGCCACAGTGTCGGCTTTGCGGTCCGGGAGCACGTCGAGGCGGCGGTGGGTGACCGCGTCGATCAGCAAGGTCGCGTACTTGCGGCCCCGCCGGATTGCGAAGTCATCGACACCGAGCACCGCGACCGTCCCGACCTCGGGTTCGGGCAGCGCATGCACCAGCCGCAGCAGGGTGCTCCGGCCGGCCGCCATCCCCAGCCGAGCCGCCAGACGCGCCCCCGCCCTGCCCGCCAGCGCCAACCCGATGTGCTCCAATGCCGCGCGGCTCGGAGACGTCCTGCGGGCGTGCTTGGCAGTCAAGCCGTCGACCTGCTCGGCGAACGTCCGAATAGGACAGTCGAGGTCATCACAGAAGAACCGGCGCACCTGTAATCGCAACGTCACCGGGTGGCCGGCTACCGAGACATCGGCCAGCCCACGGTGATATCGGCTGTGAACCCGCCGCGACCGGCCGCCGCACGACGGGCAGACACCATCTTCAGCCTCGACACGCGCCCAGACCAGCACGCCCCGCTCGGCCCGCTCGACCTGCTCCACCACCACGCCGGTCAGGTGCGGCAGCAACACGTCCAGCCACTCGTGATCACACACCGACCATGATCACAAACTCCCCATCAGCCCCGGCGACCAGACCCACGAAGTTGATCACGCAATCAGCGACAGAGCCCAAAACTTGACAGCCCCACAGCGGTCGAACGCTATCAGTGAGCGCTTACTGGGCCCGGCGCCGGTTCATGGAGAACGGCGCCGGGCCTTCGGGCGGGGGTTGGTGGTCGAGCGCTGGCGATCGTCGGCGAGGCGAGCCTGCGCCGCGCCGGGAACCGGTCTTGGCCCAGGCGCGGGGGAATGCAGGGCCGGTCTTGTTGACTGCGGTGGCGGGAGCGACGGTGAGGAAGTGCTCGGCGTCGCTGATCAGCAGGGACTTGTCCGGCCTGCGTCGGCGCCGCCACGCGCGGGAGTGCTGGTCGTCGGGGAACCGATGATCGCCGACGGTGACCTCGAGGCGGGCGGCTTGGGCGCAGGCGCGTAGTTGCGCGTGCATGGTTTCCCGACTGCCGGTGTCGAGGATCTTGACCGTGCGAGCGTGGTTGAACCGGCCGTCGCTGCGCGGGCTGAACGTGCGGCGCACGTCGTAGATCGCCCACGGCACGGTGGCCAGGTACTCCTCGAACAGCGCAAGCACCCGTAGTGCTTCAAATAGGGTTCGCTGGCTGTGAGTTGGGGTTTCGTCGGGTCGTCAGGCTGCTTGGCGGTACTTGTTGATGAGTCCTGCCACGGTTTGTCGGTGTTCGATCCGAGCTGTCGGCAGCGGTATGGCGTTCGGGTCGTCGAGGGGTGCTCGTTGGTTGCGGGCTTGGGGGATGGGTGTTGAAGTGGCAGGCGTATTCCTGGCGGATCTTCTCCGCGTGACCTCTGTCGGAGATCAGCACTCGGTTGGTGCACTCCTCGCGAACGGAGCGTATGAATCGTTCCGCGTGCGGGTTGCAGTTGGGGCTGCGCGGCGGAATTTTCGTGACCGTGATGCCTTCGCTGGCGAAGATCGCGTCGAAGGCGGCGGTGAACTTCGCGTGGCGGTCGCGGATGAGGTGCGTAAATGTGGCGGCACGGTCGCCGAGCTGCCTCAGCGGCTGCCGGGCGTGTTGAGTGGCCCAGGCGGCGGTGGGGTGGGCGGTGACGCCGAGGATTTGTGAACGGTGCGGGTGCGGACTTCCATGACGAACAGGGCGTATAGCCGCTGCAGCCCGATAGTGTCGATGTGAAAGAAGTCGGTGGCGAGAAGACCGTTTGCTTGGGCTTTGAGGAACGCGGTCCATTCGCGGCGCGCCGTCTGTCGACGTTGCCCGGGACGGAATCCGGTGGCTCGCAGGGCGCGGCGGATGGTGGCTGCGCTGACCTTGTATCCCTGTCGGCGTAGTTCGCCGTGTACGCGCCGGAACCTCCAGCGGGAGTTGGCGGTGCCGAGCCGGATGATCAGGTCGCGAAACTTCTCGGATACCGGCGGGCGTCCTGGTGAGGGTGTCTGGGTCCACTTCTGTTTAACCAGGCGCCGTTGCCAGGTGAGCAAGGTGCGTGGTGAGACGATCCGGTGGCCGCGGAGTCGCTGAGGCAGGAGCCGAGCGAGCGCGGTCAGCAGCGCCCGATCCGGCCAGGCAGGCTTCGGCGCGGTGACCTGTCTGCGTGGCATCGTGACCTCGTGCCGCAGGATGAGCATTTCGGCGTTCTTCGTTGCGGTAGACCGGCGTAGCAGGGCGAGCCGCGCGAAGGTCCGTGCAGCGAGCAGGTAGATCATCCGTACGAGCACAAGGACGGATCATGCCGGACCACGGACCCAGGTCAGCAGCGCTGAAGGATTTCTGAAGCGCTACGCGGCACTGAGGTTGAGGCGTACTGCGGCCTATGGCGCTTGTCCTGACCGCCGGGCAGCCGGATCTCGGAGCGCTCCAGGCTCGCCCCGGCGTATACCCCTGCGACACGGCGACCGGGGACGTGGTCTGTGACTGGGCGTCCGAGGGCTACCGCCTGCCGACGGAGGCCGAGTGGCAGTACGCGTGCAAGGCGGGCACCACCGGCTACCGGTACGGGGAGATCGACGCCGTCGCCTGGTACGTCGGCAACTCCGGGGGGCGGGCCAACGACGTTGGCGGCAAGGCACCCAATGCGTGGGGTCTGCACGACACGCTCGGAAACGTCTGGGAGTGGTGCAGGGGGCTACGACGAGGCGGTCTACGGCTCGACCATCTTCCGCAGGAGCGGCTGGGCCGAGTCCCAGCGGGCGGGGCGACCGTGCGCCGCCGCAGCCACCCGACGTTCGCGATCGACGACCTGGGCTCAGGCTGGCCGACGGCGGGACCGGCTGATGCTCGCAGCTCCGTCCGCCACGACCAAGGCCCTCGTCTACCCCGCCACCGGGACGGCTACCTGGAACTCGCCCTGCCCACCAGCAGGAACCCGCCTCTGAAACAACGAATCCCTCATCGGGTCCAACCGGTGGATTCCAGGCAGATGGCTTGGCACAGAGAGCAAGGCCGTTCCGACGCCTTGGAAAGGCGTCGGAACGGCCTTGA
Source organism: Saccharopolyspora sp. NPDC050389 (assembly GCF_040655595.1). Taxonomy (NCBI): domain Bacteria; kingdom Bacillati; phylum Actinomycetota; class Actinomycetes; order Pseudonocardiales; family Pseudonocardiaceae; genus Saccharopolyspora; species Saccharopolyspora sp. NPDC050389. The sequence goes on along the minus strand of NZ_JBFAKG010000036.1, from coordinate 18,303 downwards.
ACGTCATCGGATAGCACCTCAGGAATGGGTCGGCATCGCGAATTCCGCGCGCACCTGGCTGTCGTTGGGCCAGCGGGTGGTGGCGGTCTTGTAGCGGGTGTAGAACCGCACGCCTTCGGGGCCGTGGACGTGGTGGTCGCCGAAGAGCGACCGCTTCCAGCCGCCGAAGGAATGGAAGGCCATGGGCACCGGGATCGGTACATTAACGCCGACCATGCCCGCCTTGACCTTGGCCAGGAAGGTGCGGGCGGTGTTGCCGTCGGCGGTGAAGATCGCCGTGCCGTTGCCGAACTCGTGGTCGTTGACCAGCTTCAGAGCCTCGGTGAACGATTGGGCACGCACCATCGCGAGTACCGGGCCGAAGATCTCCTCGCGGTAGATCCGCATGTCCGGAGTGACGTGGTCGAAGAGCGACCCGCCGATGAAGAAGCCGCCCTCGTGCCCGGGGAACGGGGTCTGGCGGCCGTCGACGACCAGCTCGGCTCCTTCTTCGGTGCCCACGTCGAGGTACCCGGCCACCTTGTCCCGGTGAGCCTTGGTGACCAGGGGCCCCATCTCGACTCCGTCCTCGGTGCCGGGGCCGACCTTGAGGTCGGCGAGGGCGGCGACGAGGCGCTCGCGCAGGGCGTTCGCGGTCTCCTCACCGACGGGGACGACGACCGAGATCGCCATGCACCGCTCGCCGGCCGAGCCGTAGGCGGCTCCCATCAGCGCGGCGACGGTCTGGTCGAGGTCGGCGTCCGGCATGACGACCATGTGGTTCTTGGCGCCGCCGAGCGCCTGGACCCGCTTGCCGTTGACGGAAGCCGTCTTGTGGACGTACTCGGCGATGGGAGTCGAGCCGACGAAGCTGACCGCCTCGACGTCGTCGTGCGCGAGGAGCGCATCCACGGCGGTCTTGTCGCCGTGGACGACGTTGAACACGCCCTTGGGCAGTCCGGCCTCGGCGAGCAGCTTGGCGAGTTCCACGCTCAGGGTGGGGTCCTTCTCCGACGGCTTCATCACGAAGGTGTTCCCGCAGGCGAGCGCGACGGGGAACATCCACATGGGCACCATGGCGGGGAAGTTGAACGGCGAGATGCCCGCGACCACACCGAGTGGCTGGCGCAGGGACACCGCGTCCACCGCGCGGGCGACGTTCTCGGAGAACTCCCCCTTCAGCTGCTGGGGGATGCCGCAGGCGAACTCGACGACTTCGAGCCCGCGGACGATCTCGCCCTTGGCGTCGTCGAGCACCTTGCCGTGCTCGGCCGTGATGATCGCGGCCAGGCGGTCCGTCTCGCGTTCCACCAGGTCTCGGAACCGGAACAGGATGCGGGCGCGGACGTGTGGCGGGGTGACGGACCAGGTTTCGAACGCCTCGGCGGCGGCCCGGACCGTGGCGTCCACGTCCGCGGCCGTTCCCAGGGCGACGAGGCCTGTCACCTGGCCGGTGGCCGGGTTGTACACCTCGCTGCGGTGCTGGGCGTCGCGGTCGTCGAGGCGGCCGTCGATGTAGTGGTCAATGTGTGCGGGGGCGGTTGCTGTCGTGGTCATCGCGGCTCCTCAAGTGGCTGGGAATCAGACCCATTTCTAGGCGTAGATCCGGGAGTAGAGCTCCTGGATCTGGTCGGTGGTGGGCACGACGGGGTTGTTGGCAGGCGAACCGGAAGCAAGCGCCTGCTCGGCCATGAGGGGCGTCAGGCGGTTCCAGGCGTCCTGGTCGATGCCGTAGTTACGGGGCGTGGGTACTTCCAGGTCACGGCACAGGCTGCGGAGGGCGTCGACGAGCTTGTCGGCGGCTACGGCATCGCTGTCCGTGGTGGCCGCGGCTCCCAGGGAGCGGGCGCAGTCGGCGTACCGGCTGGGCGCCGCCTGCACGGAGAAGGCGGTCACCGCGGGGAACAGCATGGCGTTCGACAGGCCGTGGGCGACGTGGAAGTGGGCGCCGATCGGGCGGCTCATGCCGTGCACGAGGGCCACGCTGGAGTTCGAGAACGCGATGCCGGCCTGGGTCGCGGCGAGCATCATGGCCTCGCGGGCCTGGGCGTCCCCGCCGTCGGCGTAGGCGTGGCGGAGATGGCGGCCGATGGTGCCGATCGCGGTGAGGGCGAGGCTGTCGGAGAAGGGGTTGGCCTTGCGGCTCACGTACGCCTCGACGGCGTGGGTGAGCGCGTCGATGCCGGTGTCGGCGGTCAGCCGGGGTGGCATCGACATGGTCAGTTCGACGTCGACCACGGCGGCGAGCGGCAGGAACGCCGGGCCCAGGCAGAGCATCTTCTCGTCCGTGGTGCTGTCGGTGATGACGGTGAACTGGGTTGCTTCCGATCCGCTGCCGGCGGTGGTGGGGACCGCGATCACCGGGAGCGCCGGCCCGAGGTTGACGCGCGGCGCCTTGTGCTCGCGCATGTGACCGCCCTGCACGCCGAGCAGGGCGAGGGCCTTGGCGGTGTCCATCGGGCTGCCGCCGCCGAACCCGATCACCGAGTCCGCCTCGTGGTCGTGCAATGCCTTCAAGCCCGAGGCCACGGAGTCGGTCGTCGGGTCGGGCACGGTGTCGGAAAACAGCCGCGGGCGTAGCCCGGCCTTCTGCAGCGTCGCCTTCAGGTGTTCCGCCGCGCCCGTCCCGACCAGGAACGCATCCGTCACAAGGAGAGGGCGGTTCAGCCCCAGTCCCATGATGACGTCGCCCAACTCGTCGGCGGCGCCGCGGCCGACGCGCATGATCCGTGGCAGAGACAGGCTGGCAACCATGGAGAACCTTTCAACGGTGGGAGGAAGGGGAGGGTGGCTAGGTGCTCCGGCCGGGGCTGTTCGACTGTGACACCCGCGACGATGTGCGTTCAATCGCCAATGACGCAGACGAGATGTGCAGAAATGCAGATAGGGTGTTCCCGTGCACCCCCGTTCCCGCCCAGCCGCCGGGGATCCGGCCCCGCCTCCGCAGGCGGACCGCAGCAGGCTCGATCCGCGCTGGCTCCGCGCGGACGATCTTCGCTACCTGCTCGCGGTCGCCCGTACGGGGCGTCTGGTGGCCGCGGCCGACGCACTCGGCGTGGACCACACCACCGTGTCCCGCCGTGTCGCCGCATTGGAGAAGAGCCTGGGCTTGCGGCTGATCGAGCGCGGTTCGGAGGGCTGGGCCCTGACGGACGCCGGTAGGGCCGTCTCGGAGAACGCACGCGCGATCGAGGAGGCCCTCGCGCGCGTCGTCGACGCAGTGTCCGGTCAGGACGCGCCGTCACTTCACGGCACCGTGCGGGTGAGCGCCCCGGACGGCTTCGGCACCGTCGTCGCCACGCCCGCCCTGACCCGGATACGCCGACGCCACCCCAGTCTCCAGGCTGAACTGATCACGGCGACCCGGCAGCTGGCCCTACATGCGTCCGGCTTCGATCTCGCCCTGGCCATCGGCAGACCGTCGGGGAGCCGCCTGGAGACCGAACACCTCACCGACTACACGTTGGGGCTGTACGCCAGCGACGAGTACCTCGCCCGGTGCGGGTCCCCTGGGACACTTTCCGACCTGCGAGAACACGTGCTGATCTTCTACATCGAGTCGATGCTCCAGGTCGGCGACCTTGACATCGAACGCCATCTGCCGGGATTCACCCCCGCCTTCTCCTCCACGAACGTCTTCGCCCAGCTCGAAGCCACCCGCCTGGGGGCGGGCATCGGCGTGCTGCCGGCGTTCCTGGCCCACCGGGCCCAGCTGCGCCGGCTGCTGGCCAACGAGGTCGACATCCGACTGCCGATCACGCTGGCCGTGCGGCGGGAAGCGGCCACCCACCCCGCCGTCCGGGCCGTGCGCGACGCCCTACGGCAGGAGGTCGCTGACCGCACCGCAGAGCTTCTCCCGGAATGACCCCGGCCGGCTTCCCGGCCGCATGGGACCGCTGCTCACGAGCCTATTTCCGACGCGTTATTCCCCGCACACCCGTTGACGTTGCCTCTGAGGGCAAGGCTTAGCGTCCAGCCATCCCGCTGAGACATAAGCCGGAAGGTCCCCTTTACACATGGACAACGTCACGCCCTCCCGCGAAATCCCCAACACAGTTCCCGTTCCTGTTCTCGATGACAAAGACCGCGTCGAAGGTCGCGGTCGGAGCACTCGTCGGCAACGCCCTTGAGTGGTACGACTTTTTCCTCTTCATCACTGCCGCCGCCATCGTCTTCGACAGCAGTACCTCCTGATGTTGCTACTGGCGCAGGAGCACTTCGACGCATGGGCTGGCGCATCCCCTTCCGCGCCGCGCTCCCGCTCTTGCTGGTCGCCCTGTTCAACAGGCTCATCGGTGGCCTGCTGAAACCCCGCCTGAGCATCGACGAGCCCGACCCCGAGGACGTCCACCACACCTTGTGGTTCTCCGGGGCGGCCAAGGTGGTCGAACGTCTGACGCCCCGGCAACGGGGGCAGCTCGACCCGTGGCTGGCCGCGATCAGCCGCACAGGCGTCACGACCACCGCCCTGGACTATCTCGAAGCGATGGTCCGGCGGGCAGCACTGTGCGAGCGCACGGCCACCTTCCAGGAGTAGTACGACCTTCTGGTCACCCCAACCGTGCCGATCCCCGCCTTCCCGGCCGGGCAGGACACAGCGGACGGTGCCCTTGCCAAAGACCTCATCCGCACTGGTCATGCGGCATGCCGGTACTCGTGGAGGATGCTGCCGAGGCGATCGTGCCTTCGTATGTCGAGTCGGTTGATCTGTTCGGGGTCGCTGATCGGTTGGGGGAGTGGGCATAGCGGACGGGTGTTGGCGATGCCGTGATGGGGTCGATGTTTGTTGTAGAACCTCTCGAACTCACGTAGGGCGTGAAGGAGATGGCGCTGGTTCCAGATCAGCGTGCGGTCTAGCCGCTCTCGCCTGCATGTCTGCACCCATCTCGCCATGGTGGAGTTCATGCGGGGCACACGGATTCCGGTGAGCACGACCTTGATGCCCGCGTCCTTGAGGATCGCGTCGAACAGCGCGGGGAACTTCCCGTCCCGGTCTCTGATCATGTATCGCGCTCGGCAGCTGGTGTCTTCGAGGTCCATGACGGGATTCCTGGCGGCTTGTGTCGCCCAGGACGCGGTCGGGTGCGGGCTGTTGCCCAGGATCTGGATTCGCCGGGTGGTGTGCTCGATGACGGCGAGCACGTGCGCTCTCGCTCCGGATGGAATGACGGTTTCGAGGAAGTTGCAAGCTAGCAGGGCGTCGGACTGGGAGCGCAGGAAGTCCACCCAGGTGCTGGAGTTCCGTTCGGGTGCCGGGTCGATCCCCGCCTCCTTGAGGATTTCCCACACGGTCGAGGCGGCCACTGTGACGCCCAGGATGAGCAATTCGCCGTGAAGTCGGCGGTATCCCCAGCTTGGGTTCTCTTTTATCAGGCGCAGCACCAAAGCCCGGACGGATCGGACGGTGCGTGGCCGGCAAGGGCGCTTTGGTTTGGAAAGGGCAGCGTGGCGGCGTGCGACGAGGTCGTGGCGCCAGCGCAGCACGGTGTCCGCACCGGCAGCCGCAGCCTGCGCAGCACGTTCCGTGGCAGCCGGCGCGGTAGCGCTGCCAGAAACGCTCGATCAGCTGGGGCGAACCGCACCCTCTCTTGACCGAGCTGATGCTCTAGCACTGTGATCTGATGGCGCAAGGCGAGAATTAGCTTTGCGCAGCGCGCTCGTACTCGTTGATCAAGCCCCCCAGGACCGGTCGACGCTTGATCCGCTCATGACTGAGGTTGGCAACTGGGTGGCTTGGTCGCGGTGGGCGGAGTTCGCGGGCGCGGTGTGGTCGACTGCCGTTGTAGTGCCGGACGTAGTCCGAGAGCACCGCACGCAGGTGCCGTTCATCAAAGATCAACAGGCGGTCGGTGAGTTCGGCTCGGACAGTGCGCACGAACCGTTCAGCAAAACAGTTCGCCCGCGGGCAGCGCGGGGGAGTCTTGGCTACGCGGATGCCTACATCGGCGAGGACCGCATCGAACGACGCAGTGAACTGGCCGGCCCGGTCCCGTATGAGGAATCGGAATTCGGCGATGTGATCGCCAAGGTGCGTTAGCAGGTTGCGGGCCTGCTGAGTGGTCCATGTTCCGTCCGGGTTCGTGGTCGTGCCCAGCAGGTGCACGCGCCGGCTGCTGACTTCCAGCACGAAGAATACGTAGACTCGTTTGAGGGTGACCGCGCAGTCGACGTGGAAGAAGTCGCATGCCAGCATGGTCGAGGCTTGCATGCGCAGGAAATGCCGCCAGGTCGTATCCGTGCAACGGAAGTGGCACTGGTGGGATGCGTAATCGTTTGAGGACGCGTCGGATCGTCGAGGCACCCACTCGATAGCTGAGCTTGAGTAGTTCACCTTGGATTCTCTGGTATCCCCAGGTGGGGTTCTCCTTGGCCATGCGTTCGATCAGCACTGCGATGGCGTCATCGAGGGGCGGGCGCCCGGTGTGGTTGGGGTACGTCCACTTCCTGGTCACCAGGCGACGATGCCAGCGCAGGACTGTGCCTGGGGTGATCAATCGGTGCGCCCGTAGCGCTTTCGGCAGCAACCGGATCAGCGCGGCGAAGACGGCCCGGTCGGCCCAGTTCATCCGGGGTTTCGGGTTGGTTCTGCGTAGTATGGCCACTTCGTGGCGAAGTACCAGGAGTTCGATGTCCTTGGACGCTGGCGAACGGCCGAGCAGCCACAGCCAGCCCACAATCCGCACGAAGATCAGGTAAAGCAGGCGTAGTGACATGGCCCGCGATCATGCCCTGTCTGCCGGGGACACCGAAATATGCAGCTCGCAGCCCATGAACCGACTTATGGAACCCCGCAGGCCGTGGCCGTTCTCGCGACCGCGCTGGCCGTGCTGACGGCGATGGGGCTGATGACGCCGGCGGTTCTGCTGTTGCCGTTGTTCTTCCTGGAGTGCGGCCAGACGTTGACCGGTCCTGCGTGGCAGGCCCTGCAGCCTGAACTCGGTGCCCGGGAGCAGATCGCCGCAGCTGCGGCGCTGGGCGCTATGAATGTCAACGTCGCGCGGGCGATCGGCCCGGCCCTCGCCGGGGTGATCGTGGCGCTGTTCGGTCCCAGTCTCGTGTTCGCGGTGAATGCGGTTTCGTTCTTGGGAATTGTGGCGGTGCTCGGGTCTTGGAAACGACTTCCTGCCGACCTGCCGCAACCCCCGAACGGCTCCTGCCCGCTCTGCACGCCGGTGCTTGCTACGTGCGTTACGCCTCGGTGGTGCGACGAATCCTGCTCCGAGCTACCTTGTTCATCCTTCCGGTCAGCGCCACCTGGGCCTTGCTGCCGATCGTGAGTAACCAAGCCTTGCATCTCGGCGCGGCTGGTTACGGGATCTTGCTGGGGACCTTGGACTCGGAGCAGTTGCCGGCGCATCGACGTTGTCCCGCGTGCGGTCTGTCCTCACGGCAAACCAGCTGTTGGCCCTGTCAGTCCGCGGTGTTGTTCGCCGCCGAGGTGGTGCTGCCCGCAGTGGTGTCCATTGTGGATGTGTCCATCGTTGTGCTGTTCTTCGCCGATTACGCATGGTGTCGACGTTGAACTAGGCAATGCAACTTTCCTTGGCCGCTTGGGCCCCTTGAGTTCCGCGATCACGTCACCAGCCTCAACGACGCCCAGATCGTGCCCGAACCGAATGGCGAGATGGTGGTGCGGATCGGCACTTCTCCGGAGCTTGTCAACCGACTCGACCCCTGCGGTCACCGGGAGGGCATCATCTGCGTCCGCTACCTCGAAGGCACCCCGAATCCGGTTGATCCCCAAGCCCGCGTGGTGAGCAGCGCGGGCGCGTAGCGCAGTTGACGATACGCGGAGGGGCGCCGCACAGCCTCGCAGGAAAGCCCCTCCGCGTGGTGACGACCCGGTCGGAAGTCGTTGCGACAGCACGTGTTGACCGTCTCTCCGAGTGACGACTAAGGGGTGGGGATGGTCAGGATTGTCGTGCGTCAGGCTTTGTTGCTCAGGGGTTTTGCAGGGTCCTGAGCAGGAGGTATGACGATGAGCCGTCCCCCGGTGTTGCCGGCTGAGGACAAGATCCGGATCGTGCTGAGTGTGTTGTCCGGCGAGAAGACCATTGCTGAGGTCGCGCGGTGGAAGGCCCAGTTCCTCGAGGGCGGCCGGGCCGGGATCGCTGAAGGCGGCACGGCTGGGCCCTCGAGTCGTGAGGAGCAGTTGCAGACCCAGATCGAGGAGCTGACCACGGCCTTGGGTGAGGCTCATGTCGAGCTGCGGGTGTGGAAGAAATCCGCGGAGCGGCTGGCCCCTTCGAGGACCTCGAGGTGATCCGCCAAGACGCGGCGATGCCGGTCTCGAGGTTCACCGCGTTGATCGGCATCCCGCGCCGCACCTACACCCGCTGGATCATCAAAAGCCGGGCCGGGAACCCGCCCAAAGGTCCGTGGCCGGCACCAGTGGTGGAAGCCGTCGAGCCGATCGTGGAGAAATACGCCCAGGACTGGCCCGCCTGGGGTCACCGCAAGATCCACGCCCTGATGCGCGCCGACGGCTACGACGTATCGGCGTCTACTGTGGAACGTGCGAGCGGAGTCGGTCAGATGACGGCGCCGCCGTTGGGGCTGATGACCTGACCGATCAGGTAGTGGGCGCCGGCCAGGTAGACGACGAGCGAGGCGTATTCCTCAACGGTGCCGAGCCGACCGAGCGGGCAATGTTGCCACAGGCGGTTGCGGCCTTCTTCGCCGATGTCGTCCAGGTAGGAGTTGAACTCTGGGGTGGCCACTCCGCCAGGGGCCATCGCGTTGACGAAGATGTTGGCTCCGGCGACCTCCGCTGCCACCGACTTGGTGAACGCGATGACGGCACCTTTGGTGGCGCTGTAGTGCGGGCTGTGCGCGCTGAGGTCGGACAGTCCGGCGACGGAGGCGATGTTGATGATCTTTCCGTCGTGTTGGGGCTCCATGAGCTTCAGCGCCTCGCGGGTGCAGTAGAAGACTCCGTGGACGTTGACGTCCCAGTAGCGGTGCCACTCCTCATCGCTGATCTCGCGGGTGAATCCCAGCGACTGGCGTGGCATGGGCGTCGACATGTACGCGTAGTGCTTGTTGCGCCGTGCGGTGTCACTCTCGCGGCTGGGTGTCAGTGCCGCATTGTTGACCAGGGCGTGAACGGTGCCGAAACGTTCCGCCACTCGTTCGAACATGGTCCGAACCTCGGTGCTGGAGGAGACGTCGCACCGGATCGCGAGGCACTCACGACCGTGGGCTTCGATCGCTTCCCTGGCGGCGGTGAGCGCGGTCTCGTTCACGTCGCAGATGGCGACCGTCGCGCCGGCCGCGGCGAGCGCCACCGCGCACGCTCGGCCCAATCCAGGCCCCGCCCCAGTGACGAGTGCGATCCTTCCGGACAACTCCATGAGAACCTCCGGTAGGTCAGACGGCGGTAGCGCGCCGGTCAGGCGATGGCACCGTGCGGGCCAGGATGCTTCTGGTGGATCGGTGCAGCCCGGGAGCGGCGAACCGGCTTTCCCCGGCTGGTTTGGTGCGGGGTGAGCGTCTGGCGGTTGATGGGTTACCGCGGGCGGGTCGCCTGGTCGGTACGGCGGAGTTCCCGCTTGAGGATCTTGCCTGTGGCATTCGTGGGTAGGGCGTCGCGGAACTCGACGAGGCGGGGGTATTTGTAGCTGGCCATTGTTGATCGGGCCCAGTCGGTGAGGGCTTCCTCGGTGATGTCCGCGCCTGGGGTGGGGACTACGTAGGCTTTGATCTCCTCGCCGTGGCGGTGGTGGGGGATGCCGACGACAGCGGCCATGCTGACAGCGGGGTGGGCGAGCAGGACTTCTTCGATCTCGCGCGGGTAGACGTTGAAGCCGCCGCGGATGATCACGTCTTTTGCGCGGTCAACGATGTAGAGCCAGCCGTCCTCGTCCCGGCAGGCGAGGTCGCCGGTGCGCAACCAGCCGCCGCGCATGACCTCCGCGGTCGCGTCTGGGCGGCGGTAGTAGCCCTTCATGATGTTGTGCCCGCGGATCGCGATCTCCCCGGTCTGCCCCGGCCCGACCGGGGTCCAGTCCGGTGCCACGAGGTCTACCTCCACACCCCAGATCGGCACGCCGATGGACCCTGGCCGTACCCGGGTCCCACGGGGGGAGAAGGTTGCCACCGGGCTTGTTTCCGAGAGCCCGTAGCCCTCGCGGATCTCCAATCCGTAGGTCTCGGCAAACCTGCGGTGGATCTCCACCGGCAGGGCCGCGCCACCGGACACGGCGATCCGGAGGTTCCTCGCGACGGCGGACACGTCCGCATCGGCGGTATCTTCGCCGAGCAGGCCCCAGTACATCGTCGGGACGCCCGCGAAGAAGGTCACCTCGTGGCGTCGTATGAGCGCGAGCGCGCCTCGGGCGTCGAACCGTGGCATCAAGACCAGGGTGGACCGCGCGGCGAGCCCGGCATTCAGCTGCACGCTCTGGCCGAAGGAGTGGAACAGGGGCAGAGCGACCAGGTGGACGTCGTGCTCGACCTCGCCGAACAGCTTGTGGCAGGTCAGCGCGTTGAAGATCATGTTGGCGTGTGTGAGTTCGGCGCCCTTCGGCCGGCCGGTGGTGCCGGACGTGTACAGGATGATCGCGCTGTCGCCGGGCTCTGCCACTACGGTGTCGAAGGCAGCGGGCTGCGTGGTGAGCGCGTGGGCCAGGTTCTCGCTTTCACCCGCAGAGGGCGTTGCGCTCGGCGGCGCCGTTGGGTCGCCGGCGATCAGGAAGAAGTGCTCGCAACCGTCCGTGTCATCGAACGCGGAGCGGCCTTCGCGGCCAAGCGGGAGCTCTGCACCGCCTTCGAAGCAGAAGTACGCCCTCGCATCGGAATCGGCCAGGTGGTAAGCGATCTCGCGGCGCTTGAGCAGGACATTGAGCGGAACCACCACAGCCCCGGACTTCAGGATCCCGTAGTAGACCACCGGAAACCACGCAATGTTGGGACATGACAGCGCCACCTTGTCGCCCTTGACGATTCCTCGCGACGCCAACAGGTGAGCGACCCGATTGGCCGCTGCGTCAAGTTGTCGATACGTCAACCGCTGCTCGCCCGACACGACCGCCACCCGGCCGGGCACCGACCGGGCACTGTCCTCCAACACGATGGCGAGGTTGAGCATCGAGAACTCCAGGGTCTTTCGCAGTATGGGTGGCGAGCGCAAGCACCCGCTGCGGAGAGCTGTTGGTGTTTGGCGTGCAGTGCGCCGTTGTCGCGTTCTCGGCGCACGCCGCGCCACGGGCTTGGCGCGATTGAGGAGAGGTTCTGGTGCGCCGGACCGCCCCGGCGAACGGGAACGGTCCGACGCACCCACGAATTGATCGAGCGGGGTCGGCCGCGCGGTCCTAGACCAGAGCGCGGGCATCCCCTACCGGAGACTCCCCGGCGGTCCCAGTGGTGCCGGATTCGTGGACCGACGGCATGCCGACGGGCTTCACCGGCGCACGATGGCGCAGCGGGACACCCCGCTCACCAGCGCGACGGTTCGGCGGCAGACCAAGGTAGGTGAGTGTCTCTTCGGCAGTGGACCAGTACTCGCCGATCCGGTAGATCCGCTTGGCTTCCTCGGCGCTGGCCACGTCGCGTCCCAGCTCGTTGGCGATGCGGACGATCTGTTGGACCTGCTGTACGGAGGTGATGCGCTCCTTGCGGGGCGCCCACAGGTTGTCCTCGATGCCGACCCGGACGTGCAGGCCCAACGCGATGGCGATGGTGTTCATCGGCAGTGTGGAACGCATGATGCTTTCGATGGTGAGTACCGCACCGTCTGGGCTGCGACGAGCGAACTCGACCAGGTCCGCGGGGTGCAAGGCCGCCGCTCCGCCGCCGATGGCGACGTAGTTGAGATTGAGTGGGCCAGTGTAGACCCCGGCTCGGATCAACCGCTCCACGGTTTCCAGTGAGGGCAGGTTTCCGAGCATGAAGTGCGGTTGGATTCCGTTTTCGGTAAGCCGCTTGAGATGTTCGAGGTAGAACTCCGGGCCGGCCTCACTGACCATGTCCCGGTATGCCTTGTAGAGCTGCGGGTTCTGCATGGAGGTGCCGGCGATGTCGTCCTGGGTCAGCAGTTCGACGATGTTCATCTGGCCGGTGTTGATCGCGATCGTCACCTGGTCCGGCTTGGGGTCGAGTTCGGCCAGCAGGTGCCGGGTGTCGTAGTCGAGCCACTCCGCGGCTTCGCCCTCGTCCTTGGGCGCGAACGAGATGGACCCGCCGACCTGCAGGATCATCTCCGGCACGGCCTCCCGCAGCCGGGCGAGCATCTCGTTGAACATCGACAACCGCTTGGACCCGCGTCCGTCCAGCTCGCGAACGTGGATGTGCAGCAGTTGGGCGCCGGCGTTGTAGCAGTCAACGGCCTTCTGGACCTGTTCATCCATGGTCACCGGGATGTCGTCGGAGTCACCGGGCAGCCATTCGGGGCCGTACGGGGCGACCTGGATGACCAGCTTCTCCTGGTTCTCCGGCAGCAGCGAGTCGTCGAGGAAATGCATGTCCTGCCTCCTTCTTGGGGTGGGTTTCGTGGTTGTGGTGAGTGCTCAGTCGTCGGTGCGCTGCTCGCGTGCTGCGAGCTCCTCGGCGAGGATGGGGACGCCGATGTTGCACGCGTGGATGCCGACGAGCGTCGCCAGCTTCAGGACCTCGAGGATCTCCGCACGAGTGACGCCGAGTTCCAGTGCCGCCCGGATGTGCCGGCGCACCCCGGGGGCGTACATGTGCGTGGCGGAAGCGTCCACGGCGATGCAGAGCAGTTCGATGACCTTCGGGTCCAGCACTCCGCTCTGCCAGGGCTGCATGCCAGTGGCCATGAACTGCTCGGTCCAGGCCGGATCCCACTCGTAGAGCTTGTCCCACAACGGGTTCCAAGCGCCGCGGGCGCGCATCTGGTTCAAGATCCCGGCACGGGTCGGCTCGCTGTCGGTGTTCATCCGTTCAACTCCGTTTCTCGGGTGAGGGGTGTGGTTGCCGCCGATGCACTGCCGGTCACGGCGGCGAGATCCCTGTCATAGGTCCGTGAGCCCAACCAGAAGGCCGCGGCGGCGGCGACACAGAACAGGGACATGACCGCGAGCGCGGTCTGCAGGCCGAAGCCGTCCGAGAGCCACCCGGTGAGGATCGGACCGACCGCCAGACCAAGCAGGTTCTGCACGAGAACCACCATGCCGCCCGCGGTGGCCCGCAACGAGGGGTGCACGACATCGATCACGGCGGCCGGGGCTGTGCCTAGCGCGGTGGCAAGCGGGAATCCGGCCACCAGGATGAGGGTGAACTGAAGGCCGCCGGGAGCCAGCGCGCCCAACGCGGTGCACAGCAGCACCGCAGTCACGGCTGCCAGCACCGAAGGGACAACCAGCTTGTGAGCCGGGCGCACCGCGGCGCGGCGGTCGGCGAGATAGCCGGACGAGATAGCACCGATGAAGCCGGCCAGGATCACCATGGCGGCCCACATGCCGGCCCTGTCGGTGGCCAGACCGTAAGCCCTTCCCAGGTAGCTGGGCAGCCAGGTGTACATAGTGGACAGCACCATCAGGTTCAACGCCCCACCCGCGTAGCACGCCATCGCCGTGCGGGGACGAACCAGCTCACCCAATGTCAGCCACATCCCTGGTCGGGCCGTGGCCGTCCTCGTCCCACCAGCGCGCTTCTCGGCGCCCGCGGGAGCTTTGGCGGCAAGAACGGGCGTGCGGTAGTCGCGCACCCTCAGGAACAACAGCGCCAGTACCAGGCCGGGAATACCGAAGAGGGCCAAGCTGATGCGCCAGCCCCAGTGCACGACAGCCAGGCCGCCGAGTAGGACACCCAGGACCGCTCCAAGCGGTCCGGCCGCCTGGAACGCACTCAGCACGGTCGCGCGCAACCGCTGGGAGAAGTAGCTGGACAGCAGTGCTCCGCCGGCCGCTCCATAGCCCGCCTCGCCCGCGCCGAGCAGCGCCCGAGCCGCGAACAGCTGCGCGTAGTTGCCCGACACGGCACACGCGATCGTCGCAAGGCTCCACAAGCAGCCCATCGCAGAGATGGTCTTCACCCGGCCCCAGCGATCCGCCATCCGCGCGGTGGGCAGCGCGGCCACGGCTATCACGATCGAGACCACCGACATCAGCGCACCGAGCGCGGTGTCCGACAGTCCCCACTCCGTCTTCAGGTAGGGGAACGCCGAGACGATGATTTGCCGGTCGACGTAGTCGGTGACAGCCAATGCGAACGCCATCGCGAACACGCCCCACGCATAACGCCGGGAGACGAGATGCGCCGCCGAACCGGAAGTGTCCAAGATCAACGGTGGATCGCGGCGCCACGACAACCTGACCATGCGCATCCTCCGGGTTCACAGCCCGCTCCGGTGTCGGGATAGCCCGAAGATTAGGCGCGATCAACCGAGGGTGCTTGACCTGACGTGGCAGAATACTTGACATTCTGTGGCATCTGGAGGTGCCTTGTGAGACCGCTTGTCCGCAACGCCGCGCTGAACGGCTACCTGGAACTCACCCGCACCCTGAGCGTCGACCCGCTGCCACTGCTGAGATCGGTCGGCTTGCACGCCACCGACCTGGCCGTGCGCAACAAATGGATCTCCGCCGACGCGGTCGCTGAGCTCCTGGAGCTGACCGCGATCGCGACCGGTCGAGACGATTTCGGTTTGAGACTCGCCGAAGACCGGCCGTTCTCAAATCTGGGCCCCGTCAGCCTCGCTGCACGCGAGGAGCCGGATGTGCGCAGCGCGCTGGAGATGATCACGCGCTACCTGCACCTGCACAACGAGGCACTCCGGATCCGGATGGTCGAAACCAACGGCCTTGTCATCATCAAGGTGGACAACGTCCTGGGCACTCTCGCCGAATGCCGCCAGGCCACCCAACTAATCGTGGGCGTCATTCTCTGCAACATCCGCAGCCTCACCGGCCACGGCTGGAAGCCGGTCGCCGTCTGCTTCAGCCACGACAGACCGGCAGACCTCGCCACCCACCATCGCGTGCTTGGCTGGTCGATCCGCTTCGGTGAGGAGTTCAACGGCGTCGTCGTGTACGCCAGTGATCTTGACGTCCCCAATACCCTTTCCGACCCCCTGCTGCGACCTTATGCCCGGCAGTACCTCGAAGCGATCGCGTCCCCGCTACCCGCTGCCGACGTCGACCGGATCCGGGACCTCATCGAAGCATTGCTCCCGACCGGACGCTGCTCACTCCAGCAGGTCGCGCACAGTCTTGGAGTTGACCGAAAGACCGTGCACCGACACCTCGCCAGGTTCAACGAAACATTCTCGTCGGTCCTCAACTCCACCCGCAGGCAACTCGTCCAGCAATACATCAGCTCCCAGAGCCGCCCCCTGACCCAGGTGGCAGAACTGCTCGGCTTCTCCGCACTCAGCACCTTCTCCCGCTGGTTCCGCTCTGAATTCGGCTCAAGTCCCAAGGCATGGCGGTCCGCTCGCCAGTACAACGGCATCAACAAGCCCCCTGCTGCGACGGGTTGAAAGGGCTTCCCAATGCCAGCAATGAGGTGTGGCCGCAGCGCGTGCTGCGCGGGTAACGGGCCCGTTGGCCGCGCGCAACCGCGGCAACCGCGCGGCGAGCCGCTACGTAGTGATCAGGTAGCCGGCGCCGGTGATCGCCAGGCAGGTCATGGATGGTACCGCGGCGTCAGGCAACACCAAGTACACCAGGAAGCCGGTGATCGTCCAGCCGACAGCCAGCCAGTTGAAGCCGGACCAATACCAGTACCGACCGTCCTTTGATGGCCGCCCGGTCTACTGCCACAACTGGTGTGGCACCCGCAGTTATGTCCGCGGCACTGCGCCGCTGGCACCGGGGCCGCGCATCGTGGAGATCCAGTTCGACTACGACGGCGGTGGACTCGGGAAGGGCGGCACTGTTCATCTGTTCGTCGATCGGGTCGAGGTGGCGGCATGCAGACTTGAACACACCGTGAGCCATCAGTTCTCGGTGTCCGAGACCATGGACGTGGGCTGTGACCGGGGCACCCCAGTGACCGACGAATACCCGACGCTACCGAGTCAGAACCGATATCGAGGTCGTCTGGAACAGGTGAACATCGCGCTCGGTCGGAATGGAGAGATGCCCAGTGAGGAGGAGCGGCACGACGCGGCGATGATCGAGCAGTGAACTGACGCGGCCAGGCCGAATGCCGGAGCCCGGCTGGCGGTGAGCTTCGGGTGTGCGCCCGGTAGAAGCGGTCGAAGATGCGCCGGAGGCGTCGGCTGGGATGCCGGGGCCGTCCGCAGCTGCGCTGACAGAGCGTTCAGCGAAGTCGGAAACCGTCGAGCCAAGCGTGCCAGCAGCCACCGTCAACCAGGCAGGAAAGCTCAAGCGGGCGAACCTCTGATCACCTGGACGCTGGTGTGGGCAGTACAGCACCTCATGATTACCTGCCCACGC
This sequence comes from Saccharopolyspora sp. NPDC050389, assembly GCF_040655595.1. NCBI lineage: Bacteria > Bacillati > Actinomycetota > Actinomycetes > Pseudonocardiales > Pseudonocardiaceae > Saccharopolyspora > Saccharopolyspora sp. NPDC050389. The sequence continues at coordinate 1,963 of NZ_JBFAKG010000036.1, read as the reverse complement.
AACCCTTCCAGAGCGCGGAGATGGTCGCCAGCGCTAAGAACACACAGTCGGGCTACACGCGGGATCTCGCAGCGTTCCTGACCGCTGAGGTCAGCCGGGCGATCATCACCATGTGCACCGGTGTCGCCCAGTGGAACCGCGCTGAAGGCGAACTCACTCCGCGCGAGCTGGCGGAGAGGTACTTCGCCATGGCTCGGATGACGGTGGGCGCGCCGTAAGGGCGGCAGCGTTCTGAACGCCTGAAACTCCAGGTCAGCGAGATCGCTAGCATCACGCACATCGTTTTGACTCGCCGATAAGCGAATCCCTTCACCGCTAACGGATGGGCAAGGTGCACGTGCGCCCTGGCCTCTGCGAGGACATCGGCGGCCCAGTACCAGCCGTAGGTCGCTTCCAGCACCACCTCGAGGTCGGTGCCGGCCTTGGCGATTTCAGCCGCCAGAACCAGCGGGTCATTGTCGACGCGGGTGACCGCCAGTCGCTGTCCCGCTGGGTTCTGCCGCACGATCACCGACCGGCGTCGGTGGATATCGATGCCGACGAACTGTTTGCTGTCATGCTCAGACACAAGGGCCTCCTTCGTCGTGTGACGTGAGCACCCGAGCATCCTCCGGACCCACGAGGAGCGGAGGCCCCGCTCCTTCATCGCATCAGGGCGATGTTGATGCCTACCTTTTTGACACAGGGCGCGGGTCTGCATCCGCAAGACCCGGCCACCAACCAACGCCACTCCGCGCCACGATGACGTGCTGGATCACGTTCAACACACGTTGGCGGTCCGCCTTGATCGGGCGTCGGTGGTGCCCGGCGAGTCCGGCGCCACCGAAGGGTTTCCGCACCGCGCACGGCCGATGGGTCCGTGCCGCACGCCGCAGCCGGGAACGAACTGGCTGCCAGGGCTGGGGTGGACATTGAGCGCGCGGTGGCGTGCGTGGTCGGTGGCGGCGGCCTCGGGGACATCGCGATCGCCTCCGGCCACCAGCGATTCGCAGTGATGATCATTAATCGGGATGGTGCAGGCGGCGCGGTTCACCGGCAACTGGCTGGCGCGCAAAGCGCCACTGTAGTGACGGCGGTGCGTTCCAGACCAGTCGTCTGCGCACTGTGCTGTCTTGTGCCTTGGCGGCCGGTCAGTCGTTCGCGAGCACCGGGCTGCCGGTGAGCTTCACACCGGCCTTGCGCAACTCTTGTACGGCCGCGTCGGTGGTCTTCGCGGCGACGGCCGCAGTCAGGTCGAGCAGGACCTGCACTTCGAAGCCCTCGCGGACCGCGTCCAGGGCCGTGGCCCGCACGCAGTGGTCGGTGGCGATGCCGACGAGGTCCACCTGGCGGACGTCGTGCTCGCGCAGCCAGTCGGCCAGCGGGCTGCCGGGCTCGTTCACGCCGTGGAACCCGCTGTAGGCGGCTGCGTAGTGTCCTTTGTGGAAGACCTCGTCGACGGCCCCCGATGTGACGGCGGGCGCGAAGTTCGGATGGAACTCGCTGCCTTCGCTGCCCGCAATGCAGTGGCGAGGCCAGGAGTGCACGAAGTCAGGTCGCTCGGAGAAGTGATCGCCCGGATCGATGTGGTAGTCGCGCGTGGCGACGACGAAGTCGTAGCCGGTTTGCCGGTCCACGAAATCGGCGATGGCGCCGGCCACATCCGCGCCGCCGGTCACCGGAACGCTGCCGCCCTCGCAGAAGTCATTCTGCACGTCGATGACGATCAAAGCTCGGCTCACGGGGTATCCGCCTTTCATGGCAGGGGACGGGTCGGTGCGGGTTGGACGTGACGGGCACGTCCGCGCGATACCGGGACGGGCAACGCTCGGACCACAGCGAACAAAATCTAAAGGAAAACTACGAATGGTGCTGAACAGGATGCACTAAGGGCGTGTCTCATTTGGATCTTGGTCGGGTTTGCGGGCATGATCTTGGTTCGTGGTTGATGAGCTGTCGCGGAGGTTGGTGCCTGATGAGCTGT